>NZ_JBCLVN010000081.1:0-14000 GCF_039548315.1 Cellulomonas olei | reverse complement strand
CCCGCCTGCGCGGACGTCTCGTCGGCGCCCGCGGAGACCTGGCTGGACGCCGCCGAGAGCTCCTCCGCCGCCGCGGCGACCGCCTGCGCCGAGTCGCGCACCCCGCCGACCGTCGCCCGCAGCGCGACCTGAGCCTCGCCGAGCGCGCGCGCCATGTCGCCGATCTCGTCCTGCGACGACACGTCCGCGGGCACCGTCAGGTCGCCGTCCGCCATGGCCACCAGCGAGGTGCGCACCGCCGCGGCAGCCGCGCGGATCCGCCGGGCGATCAGCACCGCCACCGCGATCGCCGCCACGGCGCCGACACCCAGCCCGATCCACGTCACGACGATGGCCTGCGCGGTCCGGGCCGCCACGTCGTCGGCCTCGCTCGCGATCGTCGCCGCGATCTCGTCCTGCACGGTCGAGACGCTCTCGACGAGCGCCGTGCCCTTGGCACCGGCACCGCCGTCGCGCAGCTCGGCGAACCCGGCGTGGTCGTCCGCCTCGGCCAGCGGCATCAGCTCGGTCTCCAGCATCTGCCGGTACTCGACCCACGCGGTGGTGTACTCGTCCCAGCCGGCGGGCACGGTCCCGAAGGAGGTCCGGTACGCCTGCTCCAGGTCGTCCGCCGCCGCCTCGACCGCGCCGTACCCGTCCTCGATCTTCTGGATCTCGCCGTCCTTCGACCCCGCCGGGTACGTCGCGACCATGCCGGTGAGCATGCGGACGTTCCACAGGGCGGCCTGGAACCGCGACAGCGCGCCGTTGACGGTCGCGTCCGCCGTCGACATCGCGCTGGTCATCGACCGGATCTGCGACATCTGCGCCACGGCGAAGCCGCCGACCGCCAGCGAGAACACGACGGCGACGGCCGCGACGCCGATGATCTGCGTGGCGAGCGGCAGCCGGCGGCCGGCGAGCGCGCGGCGGCCCGGGGACGGGTCGGACGGGGAGGACGGGGACGTCGGGGCAGCGGCCCGGGTCTCAGCAGTCACGGTGCGGCTCCAGAGGCTCGGCCCTCCCCCTGCGACCCGCGGCGCGGGCCCCTCTCGGGCTCACCCTCCCTGATCGGGCGGGCGGCCTCACCCGTGAGGATCACGCGACCGCCGCGGACGGGTGAAACTCGGCGGTTCACCCGCGGTGCCGCGCCTCGCCGCGGTACGGCCGCGTCAGCAGGTCTCCCAGCTCTCGCCGCACCCCGCCATCTCCAGCGTCGGCTCCACCGGCGTGTCCTCGGCCGAGTGCTGCTCGAGGTACACCGCGTCGCCGACCTGGAGCGGGAGGCCCGTGGCGGGGTCGACCACCAGCCGCTCGGTGCCGCCCGTCGACGGGCGGTACTCGACGACCGTGCCCGGGCGGCCGCGGTCGTCCGTGCCGTCCGCCACCGTCGCGCCGGGCAGGCCGCCGGCCACCCCGACCGCCGCCCGGAGCAGGTCCGTGGGCAGGATGCCGCCGTCACGCAGCAGGTCCTGGACCATGCCGAACACCTTGTCGTCGTCGCTGCCCTCTCCCCCGCGGTCGGGCTCGACGGAGTCCCGCAGCACCTGCCCGAGCGCGCCGGCGTCCGTCGGCAGCAGCGCCGGGTCGCGCAGCATGTCGACCCAGACGCCGTCGATCCGGAACCGCCCGACCACGTTCGTCGGCCCCATCGCGGCCGGCGCCGTCAGGTCGCCGTCCGACACGATGAGTCCGGGCAGCTCGCGGCTGCGCCACGTCTCGGTGCGCTCGGTGCCGCCGTCCGCCGCCGGGCTCTCCATGAGCACGTACCAGTACGGCGCCGCCCCCTGCGCGGTGCCGGACCCGGGCTCGATCGTCCCGGCCCCGTCCGTGCCGGCCGCGTCGGTGGCGGCCGGACCGGACGCCGCCTCCCGCGCCGCGGCCTCGGCGGCCCGACGTGCCGCCTCGGCCTCCGCCTCGAGCGACGCGCCGTCCGTCGGCGCCACCGTCGCGGTGCGGCCGAGCGAGCCGGTGCCCGCGGGGCCGACGTCGGAGGCACCGCCTCCCGGCCCCCCGGCCCACGCCTGCGCCGCGACCACGCCCGTCACCGCGACCAGCGCGAGCGCCCCGGCACCGGCGGCCCGGCCGCGGGCGCGGCGCCGCCGGGCCCGCGGGATCACCGCGTCCAGGTCGACGGCGGACGGGGGCGCGGCGGCCAGCGCGCGCTCGCGCAGCTCGCGGGCGAACTCCTCGTCGGTGGTCATCGCGCGCTCCTCACGTCGGTGGGGCCGGCCTCGCCCAGGGTCACGCGCAGCCGCGCGAGCGCCCGGGAGGCCGTGGACTTCACGGTGCCGACGGACACGCCCAGGTCGTCGGCCACCTCGGACTCGGACAGCCCCTCCAGGTGCCGGAGGACGACGACGCGGCGCTGCCGGGTGCTCAGCGTCGCGAGCGCCCGGACCAGCCGGTCCCGCTCGGCCAGCCGCTCGTCGCTGCCCGGCACCTCCCCGTGCGGCAGGTCGCCCGGCTCCACGAGCACCTCGCGCCGCCGGCGCCGCCACCCGTCGATCCGGAGGTTCGCCAGCACGCGCCGCGCGTAGGCCAGCGGGTCGCGCTCCCGCGCCCGGCCCCACGCCAGGTAGGTACGCACGAGCGCCTGCTGCACGAGCTCGTCCGCCTGGTGCACGTCGCCGCACAGGAGCCACGCGGTCCGGGCGAGCGCCGGCGCGGCGTCGGCCATGAACGCCGCGAACTCCGCGTCGCGCTCTCCGCGCTCCCCGGCACCGGCCCGCACCACGGGCAGCACCAGGGTCACCGGGTCCGGCGCCCCGCTGTCCTCGTCGGGGAGGGTCGTCGTCGCTGTCACACCAGGTACACGCACGACGGGCCCCGGAGGTTGCGTCCGCCGCGTCAGTACCGCGGGGGCGGCGCGAGGCGCGCGTGCCAGGCCGCGGCGGACACGTCGGTGAGCGAGGCGACCTGGTCGACGACGACGCGGAGCCGGGCGGCGTCGTCGGGGGCCGCCTTCCAGTCCGCGGCGAACGGGGGCTCGAGCGCGAGCGGCGCGCGCTCGGACAGCACGTGCACCAGGTCCGCGAGGATCTCCCGCTGCCGCTGGTACAGCGGCTCGAGCTCGCGCGGCGCCATCACGTAGGTCACGGCGAGGCCCTTGAGCACCAGGATCTCGGCCGTCGTCGTGTCGGGGACGATGAGGTCCGCGGCGTAGCGGGTCAGCGGGCCCGGCCCGTAGACCTCCCGCGTCGCGAGCTGGGCGGCGCGCGCGAAGCGCCCGATGAGCTGGCTCGTGGTGTCCTTGAGCGCCGCGAGCGCGCCGCGGGAGCCGTCGAACCCGGGGCGCCACAGGTCGGCGGCGACCAGCCGGTCCATCGCGGCCTCCAGGCCGGCGGCGTCGATCGCGTCGCCGTACCAGGTGCGGACGGACTCGGCGACGCGGGCGCGCTCGTCCGGGACGGTGAGCACCGCGAGGTCGAACCGCCCGCCGACCACGGCGTCCTCGACGTCGTGCACGGAGTAGGAGATGTCGTCCGCGAGGTCCATGACCTGCGCCTCGAGGCACTTGCGCTGCTCGGGTGCGCCGTCGCGCAGCCACGTGAACACCGGCAGGTCGTCCGCGTAGACGCCGAACTTGTGCGTGGGGCGGCCGGTCGCCGACAGCGGGCCCTCCCCCAGGCCCCACGGGTACTTCACCGAGGCGTCGAGGCTCGCGCGCGTGAGGTTGAGCCCCACCGCGACGCCGTCCGCCACGACCTTCGGCTCGAGCCGGGTCAGCAGCCGCAGCGTCTGGGCGTTGCCCTCGAACCCGCCGATGTCGCGCGCCAGGTGCGCGAGCGCCCGCTCGCCGTTGTGCCCGAACGGCGGGTGCCCGAGGTCGTGCGCGAGGCACGCGGTGTCGACGACGTCCGGGTCGCACCCGAGCGTCTTGCCGATCTCGCGCCCGACCTGCGCGACCTCCAGGGTGTGCGTCAGGCGGGTCCGCACGAAGTCGTCGGTCGAGGGGCCGAGGACCTGCGTCTTCGCGCCGAGCCGGCGCAGCGCCGAGGAGTGCACCAGGCGGGCGCGGTCGCGCTCGAACGGCGTGCGGGACCGCGACTTGGGCGCCTCGGCGACCCACCGCTCCCGGTCGGCGTCCACGTAGCCGTCGGGCTGGTCAGGGGTCACGGGCCCAGCCTATCGAGCGGCCGCGAGAGGCCGGGCCCCGGGCGGGCGGCGCCCCGCGCGGGCGGCGGCGCGGGCGGGCGGCACCCCGGGCGGGCGGCGTCCCGGCGGGCGCGTCAGCCTCGCCCGGCACCCGGTCCCACGCCGTCGGCCCCGCCCGCACGCGCCGGCCGGGTGCGCGCGAACCAGGCGGCCGCGTGGGCGACGAGCGCCCGCTGGTCCATGAGCCTCGCCGTGGCCCGGCCGACGGCACCGGTGCGCTCGCCCCCGGCCGCCGCGAAGTCCCGCCCGGCCGCGACGAAGTCGCTGTCGTCCACCACGGGCTCGGTGAACGGCACCCACACCCGGCGGCCCCGCTCGAGCAGCGGGGCCGCGTTCGGGACGCGGGCGGTCGCCGTGCCGGAGCGCGCCTCCGCGAGGTGCAGCGAGGTGTTCTTGTCGTGGTCCACCCCGAGCAGCAGCACCTGGCCGTCGCGCCGGTGGACGGCCTGCAGCGGCGACCCCTCCCCGACCGGGTCGTCCAGGTCGTGGCGCGCGACGACCTCGGCGGCCAGCGGCCCGCGCGCGGCGAACGACCGGTGCGGGTGCCCGGACCGCAGCGTGCCGGGCCGGGTGCGCACGGCCTCCGCGACGGCGCCCATCGACCGGCTCGGCGTGGTCCGCGGGTCGTACGGCGGCAGCGCCGCACGGACCGCCTCCCAGGCGGCGCGCGGCACGCCCGGGTCCGCCAGGTACGCCGGGTCGCAGAGCTGCCAGCTCTGGGTCGGCACCACGAGCGTGCCGTCCGGTCCGAGCGCGGTCTCGAGCGCGAGCGCCACCGCCTCGGCGCCCCCGACGACCCGCCCGAGCGAGGACAGGCTGACGTGCGCCAGCAGCACGCCCCCGGGCCGGACCCCGAGCGCCCGCAGGTCGTCGACCAGCCGCTCGGGCGTGACGACGGGGCCGGCGCCCGGGTCCGGGGTCACGCCAGCCGCCAGACCTGCACGCCCGGACCGTCGCCGGGCAGGTGCAGCCCGTCGGCGTCGACGCGCAGGTCGGCGCCGCCGTAGAGGTTCTCCGCGCCGGACGCGAGGCGCCCGGGCAGGGTCGCCCCGCGCCAGGGCGCACGCGCCGCGAGCACCAGCACCCGCTCGTCCGCGGTCTCCCGCAGGTACGCGACGGCGTCGTCCTCGACGACGGCCCAGCGCAGGCCGCCCTCGCGCAGCGCGCGGCTGGACCGGCGCAGGGCGATGAGGCGCCGGTAGACGTCGAACGTCGCGGCGTCCCACCGGGGACCACGGCCGGGGTCGCGGCCCTCGATGGCGTCCCAGGGCATGGGCACGCGGGCGTTCTCGCCGTTCCAGCCGGTCAGCCCGCCCTCGTCGCCCGCGAACAGCGCCGGGGTCCCCGGGTAGGTGAACAGCAGCCCCGCAGCGACCTCGACCAGCTCGCTGCTGCCGACCACCGTCCGCAGCCGCGGCGTGTCGTGCGAGCCGAGCATGTTCCACTGCGAGCGCGTCACCCGCCACGGCACGGTGGAGTCGAACTCCCGCATCGTCGCGACCGCGGACGGCCCGGTGCGGCGCGGGATCGTCGTCGGGATGCCGAGGAAGTCGAGCGTGGTGGCCGGGTCCACCAGCCACGTCCACACCGGCTTGGTGAACGCCCCGTAGTTCATGTTGGCGTGCCAGCCGGCGCCCGTGAGGTCGCCGCCGGCGTCGTGGAAGTGCTCGCTGACCAGCACCGCGTCGGGGTTGGCGGCCGCCATCGTGGCGCGCACGGCCCGGGCGACGGCGTGCGCGAAGTCGTCCCCGCCGAACCGGCCGGTCATGTTCGCGACGTCGATGCGCCAGCCGTCGAGGGCGTACGGCTCGGCCAGCCACCGGGCGATCACGGAGTCCGGGCCGTCCACCAGGCGGCGGGCCAGCTCGCGGGACCGGTAGGACAGCTTGGGCAGCGACGGCACGTCGAGCCAGGCCGCGTACCCGCGCTCCGAGTCGTCCCAGTAGTAGAACTCCCGCTCCGGGGCCCCGGGGTCTGCGCAGGCCCGCCGGAACCACTCGTGGGCGTCGCCGGTGTGGTTCGTCGTGAGGTCGCCGACCAGCCGCATCCCCCGGCCGTGCAGCGCCCTGCTCAGCGAGGCCAGCGCCTCGTCGCCGCCCAGCAGCGGGTCCACGTGCCCGAACGTCGACGCGTCGTACCGGTGGTTCGACCGGGACGGGAACACGGGCGTCAGGTACACGGTGTCGACGCCGAGCCGCTGCAGGTGGTCGAGGCGCTGCTCGACGCCCAGCAGGTCGCCGCCGTAGAGCTGCACCGGCGTGACCGGGCCGCGACCGACCGGCTCCTCGTCCCACGCCGCGGGCACGGCCCAGTCGGGCAGCGCCCGCTCGGTCCCGGACCGCGCGAACCGGTCCGGGAAGATCTGGTAGACCACCGCGTCCGACACCCACGCGGGCGCGCCGGGGTGCACGGTCAGCCGGAAGTCGCCCGCGTCGGTGACGTCCCGGTCGAACGCCCCCCGCCCGGTCAGCCAGCGGTAGCCCCCGGGCTCGTCGAGCAGCCAGCGGTACGACGTGACCGGGTTGTGCACCGGCACCTCGGCGACGTACCAGCGCTCGCCGCCCTCCTCGCGGTCGAGGCGCGCGGGCACGATGTGCGGCTCGGCGTCCCGGACGGTGCGCACCCACACGCCGCGCTCGGGCGTGCCGGCGGGCACCCGCAGCCGCACCGGGACGACGTCGCCCAGCGCCGGGACCTCCTGCGGGGCGAACAGCTCGCTGCCGTCGTGGTGCGGGACGTCCAGCAGGTGGCCCGCCGGCCGGGCGTCGCGGCGACGGGCCGGCGACGGGACGGTGGTCGTGGTGGCCATGCTCATCCCTTCACGGAGCCGGCGGTGAGGCCGGACACGATGTAGCGCTGGAGGAACTGGAACAGCAGGATCACGGGCACGGCGGCCAGCACGGCCCCCGCGGCGAACACGCCCCAGTACTCCGAGAACCGCTGGCTGACGTACTGGTAGAGGCCGACCGCCAGCGTCTGCTTGTCCGGGTCGACGAGCACGATCGACGCGATGAGGAAGTCGGAGAACGTGCCGACGAACGACAGCAGGCCGACCACCGCGAGGATCGGCGCGACGAGCCGCAGGATGATCGTGAAGAACGTCTGCGCGTGGCTCGCGCCGTCCAGGGTCGCGGCCTCGTCCAGCTCGCGCGGGACCGTGTTGAAGAACCCGTACATGAGGTACGTGTTCACCCCGAGCGCCCCGCCCAGGTAGACGAGGATCAGGCCGAGCCGGCTGCCCAGGCCGATGGCGGGGAACAGGTCCCGCAGCATGACCATGAGCAGGAAGATCGCCACGTACGCCAGCAGCTGCGGGAACATCTGGATCAGCAGCAGCGACAGCAGCCCGCCGCGGCGCCCCCGGAACCGGAACCGCGAGAACGCGTACGCCGCGCACGCCCCGAGGAACACGGTGCCGACCGCCGTGACGCCCGCGATGACGAGGGTGTTGACGAACCACTTCGCGTACGGGTGGACGGGGTCGGTGAACAGGTCGACGTAGTTGTCGACCGCCACCGTGCCGAACAGCCGGTTCGACCCGGTGAGCGACCCGCTGGGGTTCAGCGACGACGAGACGATGTAGAGGATCGGGAAGATCGCGAACACGAGCGCCACGAGGGCGACGACGTGCCGCCAGCCGACCTCGCGCCACCAGCGGCGCGGGGACAGGCGCCGGGGCGCGTCGGGGGCGGTGCGGGAGCCGCGGGAGCCGCGGACGGCGGTGGTCTGGTCGGTGGCCATGTCAGCCCAGCTCCTCGAGCGCGCGGGTCTTGCGGAAGCTGATCGCGGAGATGGTCGCGACGATCAGGAAGATGAGGATCGAGATCGCGCAGGCCAGGCCGTACTGCCGGTTCACGCCGCCGAACGCGATCTTGTAGACGAAGGTGATGAGGATGTCGCTCGCCCCGACGTCCACCGGCGCGGACAGGTCCTGCGGCCCGCCCTCGGTGGTCAGGTAGACGACGTTGAAGTTGTTGAAGTTGAAGGCGAAGCTCGAGATGAGCAGCGGCGCGGTGGACACCAGCAGCAGCGGCATCGTCAGCGACCGGAACATCCGCCACGGCTTCGCGCCGTCGAGCCGGCCGGCCTCGTAGACCTCCTGCGGGATGGACTGCAGCGCCCCGGTGCAGATGAGGAACATGTACGGGAAGCCGAGCCACAGGTTGACGGTCAGCACCGCGACCTTGGCCAGCACCGGGTCCGTCAGCCACGGGATCTCCGCGCCGCCGAGCAGCGTCTGGTTCACGAACCCGAAGTCCCGGTTGAGCATGCCGCGCCACACCAGGGCGGACAGGAACGCCGGGAACGCGTACGGCAGGATCAGCAGCGACCGGTAGACCGTCCGCCCCCGCACCCGCCAGTCGTTGAGGGTGATGGCGAGGAACAGCCCGAGGCCGAAGGTCAGGACGACCGAGCCGATCGCGAACCCGAACGTCCACAGCAGAACGCCGACGAACGGGCCGCGCAGCGAGGCGTCGCCCAGCACGCGGGTGAAGTTGTCGAGCCCGACGAACACCCGCCAGCCGGTGCCCAGCGCGGTGCCGTCGTCCGCGACGAAGGACCCCTCGGTCTCGTCGGCCGTGTACACGGTGCCGGTCGTCGTGTCCGTGATCGTCCCGGCGGCCTCGTCGTAGACCATCGTGGAGGCGTACACGTAGCCGGCCGACCCGTCGGTGGTGCGCAGGCTGCCGTCGTTCGGGTCGTCCGACAGCGGCACCCGCATGGCGAAGACGTCGGACTGCCGCGCCACGACCTGCGCGAAGTCGAGCACGTCGTAGCCGTCGAGCGCGACCACCCGGCCGCCCTCGACGTCGGCGCCCTCGGCCGGCTCGAGCGGCTGCTCGGCCGCGCCGACCAGCGGGTCCCCCTCGGGGTCGACGACCGCGAAGGCCAGCTCGTCGCCGCGCGTGACGACGGACAGGGCGTAGGTGGGCGAGTCCGGGACGCGGGCCTCGTCCTGCACGAGGATCGCCTCGACGGCGTCCTCGCGGGTCGAGTTGTGGCCGTCGCCGTAGTTCGTGAACGCCGTCCAGCCCGTGTACGCCACGACGAACACCTGGTAGACGAGCAGGAACACCAGGCCGGGCACCAGGTACTTGCCGGGGACGGCGCGCCGCGAGAAGTAGACGAGGTTGACGACGAGCAGCGCCGCGACCAGGAACGCCAGGACGCCCCACTGCTGCTGGGCGGCCGACGCGAGGACGCCGTAGACGCCCAGCGCGTCGACCAGGCCCACGAGCACGAGCTTGACCACGAAGCCGGCCGAGAACGTCTGGGCGCCGATCCAGGTCCGCGGGCCCCGGGGCCCGTCCGGGCCGGCGGGGCCGTGGGACGGTCCGCGGGTCGTCCGGGAACGGGGGGACGCCGCGGGGGGCGTCGTCGTGCGGCTCATGCTCTCTCCACGCTGAGGGGGTCCGACGAGGGGGTGCCGGGCGGGCGGCGCACCGCCCGCCCGGCGGGGCCGGTCAGGCCGCGGCGATCTTGGAGGCGATGGACGCGCACATCTGCGTCCACAGCTCGCCCGGGTCGCCCTGCTGGTTGACGATCGCCACCTGCGTGGCGCCCCAGTCGGACCAGACGGAGTCCATCGCCGGGATGGACGGCATCGGCACGCCGTTCCTACCGACCTCGGCGAAGCCCGCGACGACCGGGTCGTCGGCGATCTGGTCGACCGCCGCGCTGAGCGCCGGGGCGCGGCCGCCGGCCTCGTAGAGCGCGAGCTGGACGTCCTGCGTGCCGAGGTAGTTCACGACGAACTCGTTGGCGAGCAGCGCGTTCTCGCTCTTGGCCGAGATGAAGAAGCCCTGCACGCCGACGAACGGCTGCGACTCCTGGCCGCCGGCCGACGGGATCGGCTCGATGGACACGTCCATGCCGGCGTCCACGAAGTCGCCGACGTTCCACGGGCCGGTGATCATGTACGGCGCCTGGCCGGCCAGGAACGCCTCCTTGGCGATGTCGCCGGAGACCGTCGTCTTGAGCACGCCCTCGGCGCCGAGCTTGCCGACGTACGCCGCGAACGCCCGGCCCTGCTCGGTGTCCATCGCGAGCTGCGAGCCGTCGTACGCGCCGGAGTCGTCCGTGGCGAACACGGGAGCGCCGAACGAGGTCTGCAGCGGGTACAGGTGGTACGGGTCGCCGGTGGTCTCGTCCTGCTGGATGAGGACCGAGTGCTCCGTGCCGACGGCCTTGGCCTGCTCGACCAGGGCGTCGAACGTGTCCGGCGTCGGCTCGCTCACCAGCGCGTTGTTGCGCACCAGGCCGATGTTCTCCACCGAGTACGGCAGGCCGTACAGCGTGCCCTCGTAGCTCATCGCGTCGATGGCGACGTCGAGGAAGTCACCGGCCTTGTCCCCCAGCTCGATCGGGGCGACGACGCCGTTCTGCACGAGCTTCCCGAGCCAGTCGTGCGCGCCGACGATGATGTCCGGGCCCTGGCCGGTCGGCACCTGCGAGATGAAGTCGTCGCGGATGTCGCCGAAGTCCTTCTGGACGAACTTCACGGTCACGCCGGTGTCGGCCTCGAAGGTCTGCGCGACCTCCTTGACCGGACCGGACCGGGTGTCGTCGACCCAGACGGTGAGGGTGCCGGCGGACTCGGCCGGCTGGGTGGACTCGTCGCCGCTGGCGGGCTCGTCGCCGCCGCCCGAGCAGCCGGCGAGCACCAGGGACAGGCCCAGGGCGGTCGCCAGCACGGGGATGCTCCGTCGCATCGTCGTCTCCGTATCGCAGGAAGGTTGCCGGGCGGGCAGCTGCGCCGGCCACGGCTTGACGGGGCTGGACGCTAACGCTGATCCGAGTCGCTCCGCAAGGCCTTGCAGCAAGTTTCAGAACGTGCGTACAGTGACGACCGCCCGCTCCGAGGACGGCGCCGGCCCGGGCTCAGCCCTGCACGTGAACGACCCAGGACGAGGAGGCCCGGTGTCCCTTACGCTCGCCACCGTGCGCACCCGCCTGACGGACCTCGCCGACCAGGCGGGGGTCTCCACCGCGACGGTCTCGCGCGTCCTCAACGGGAAGCCCGGGGTCTCGACGCAGGCGCGGGAGGCGGTCCTGGCCGCCCTCGACGTCCTCGGCTACGAGCGCCCCGAGAAGCTGCGGACCCGGTCCAGCGGCCTCGTCGGCCTGGTCGTCCCCGAGCTGTCCAACCCGGTGTTCCCGGCCATGGCGCAGGCCGTCGAGTCGATGCTCACGCGGCGCGGGTACACCCCCCTGCTCTGCACGCAGTCACCGGGCGGCACCACGGAGGACCACTACGTCGAGATCCTCCTGGACCACGACGTGGCCGGCATCGTGTTCGTCTCCGGCCTGCACGCGGACACCACGGCCTCGACCGAGCGCTACCACGCGCTGCGGGGCCGCGGCCTGCCCATCGTGCTGGTCAACGGGCGCGCCGCCGACGTGGACGCCCCCGCCGTCGCCACCGACGACGCGGTGGCCGTCGAGCAGGCCTTCACCCACCTGCTCGCGCTCGGGCACCGCTCCATCGGCCTGGCCACCGGACCCACCCGGTTCGTCCCGGCGCGACGCAAGCACGCGCGGTTCGCCGAGCTGCTGCGCGACCGGCTCGGGGTCGACGACCCCGCCGGCCACGTCGTCGCCACGCTGTTCACCGTCGAGGGCGGCGTCCAGGCGGCGCACGAGCTGCTCGACTCCGGGCACACCGCGATCATCTGCGGCTCGGACCTCATGGCCCTGGGCGCCATCCGCGCCGCGCGGTCCCGGGGTCTGGACGTGCCCGGGGACGTGTCGGTGGTCGGCTACGACGACTCCCCCCTCATCGGGTTCACCGACCCGCCGCTCACGACCGTGCGCCAGCCGGTGCAGACCATGGCCCAGGCCGCCGTCCAGGCGCTCATGAGCGAGATCGCCGGCACGCCCGCCCCGCGGGCCGAGCTGCTCATCCACCCCGAGCTGATCGTCCGGGGATCCACCGGTGCCGCGCCGCGCGAGCCCGGCGCGAGCGCCTGACCGTCCGACCCGACCGCCCCGCCGCGCGGCCGGCGCGCCCGCGCCGACCCGCACCCCGTCCCCGCACCCCGTTCCCGCACCCGCCCGCGACCCCGAAGGCCCCGCCGTGACCGCTGTCCTCCCCCAGGCCCTGACCGCCCCCGCCGTGGTCCACCACCCCGACGCCGCCGACGGCCCCTGGTGGCGCGACGCCGTGATCTACCAGGTGTACCCCCGCTCGTTCGCCGACGGGAACGGCGACGGCATCGGCGACCTGCCCGGCATCACCGCGCGCCTCGACCACCTGGCCACCCTCGGCGTCGACGCCGTGTGGCTGTCGCCGTTCTACCGCTCCCCGCAGGCGGACGCCGGCTACGACGTCGCCGACTACCGGGACGTCGACCCGCTGTTCGGCACGCTCGCCGACTTCGACGCGCTGCTCGCCCGCGCGCACGACCTCGGGCTGCGCGTCGTCGTCGACCTGGTGCCGAACCACACCTCCGACGAGCACGCCTGGTTCGCCGAGGCGCTGCGCACGCCCCCCGGGTCGCCCGAGCGCGCGCGCTACCTGTTCCGCGACGGGCGCGGCGCCGACGGCTCGCTGCCGCCGAACAACTGGGACTCCATCTTCGGCGGCCCCGCCTGGACCCGGCTCACCCCCGAGCGGCACGGCGTCGACGACGGCCAGTGGTACCTGCACCTGTTCGACTCCAAGCAGCCGGACCTGGACTGGACGAACCCCGAGGTCCGCGCCGAGTTCGAGGACGTGCTGCGGTTCTGGCTGGACCGCGGGGTCGACGGGTTCCGCGTCGACGTCGCGCACGGCATGGTCAAGGCCGACGGCCTGCCCGACTGGGACGGGCACGTGTCGATGATCGAGGGCAGCGACGACGGCGACGCCGCCGACGCCGTCAGCGGCTCCGGCAACCAGGGCCCCATGTTCGACCAGGACGGCGTGCACGAGATCTACCGGGCCTGGCGGCGGGTCCTCGACGAGTACGACGGCGACCGGATGCTCGTCGCCGAGGCCTGGGTCGAGCCGCTGTCCCGCCTGGCCCGGTACGTGCGGCCCGACGAGATGCACCAGGCGTTCAACTTCGCGTTCCTCGCGACGGGCTGGGACGCGCCGGCGCTGCGACGGGTCATCGCGGCGTCCTACGCGGTGAACGACTCGGTCGGCGCCCCCACCACGTGGGTGCTGTCCAACCACGACGTCGTGCGGCACCACTCCCGCCTCGGCCTGCCGGACCCCACCTCGCGGCCCAACGGGATCGGCGCCGCGGACCAGCAGCCGGACGAGGAGCTCGGCCTGCGGCGCGGCCGGGCGGCGACCCTGCTGCTGCTCGGGCTGCCCGGCTCGGCCTACCTGTACCAGGGCGAGGAGCTCGGCCTGCCCGAGCACACCGCGCTCGACGACGCACTGCGGCAGGACCCGGCGTACGTCCGGACGGGCGGCGCCGAGCTCGGCCGGGACGGCTGCCGCGTGCCGCTGCCCTGGGCCGCGCACGAGCCCGGGTTCGGGTACTCGGCCAGCGGCGACACCTGGCTGCCGCAGCCGGCGTCGTGGGCGGCGTACGCGGCGGACGCCCAGGACGGCGTCCCGGGCTCCACGCTCGAGCTCTACCGGGCGGCGCTGCGGCTGCGTCGCGCGGAGGGCCTCGGGACGGGCGGGGCGGCGTGGGAGCCGGCGTACGACGGCCAGGACCACGTGATCGCGGTGCGCAACGGGGACGTGCTCGTCGTCGCGAACCTCGGCCCGGCCCCGGTGCCCCTGCCGGACGGCGCCGAGGTGCTGCTCGCCTCGGGCCTGCCGGGCGACGCCCCGGTCGGCCCGGAGCTGCCCGCGGACACGACCGCCTGGCTCCGCGCCCGCTGACGCGTCCTCGCGCGCCCGCGCGCTGCCCGCCCGCGCG
>NZ_JBCLVN010000080.1:0-14503 GCF_039548315.1 Cellulomonas olei | reverse complement strand
GCCGGCGGGGCCGGCTCGCGGGGCGCCGCGCTCCCGGGGCTCGCGGCGTCCCCGGCGGTCGCGGGCGGACGGCCCGCCGCCGCGCCCGAGCCCTCGGGCGGCACCGCACCGCGGTTCCACCCGTCCCGCAGCGGGTCGCCCGGGAGCGGGCCGCCGAACCAGTCCTCGATGAGCGCCCGCGCGATCGACGTCCCCGGCGGCAGCACCACCGCGCCGCGCCCGACCTCCGCGCGCAGCAGGTCCCGGTCGAACCAGCGGGCGGCCCGCAGCTCGTCGCCGTCCACCGTGATCTCCGTGGTCAGCGCGCGCGCCCGGAACCCGAGCATCAGCGAGGCGGGGAACGGCCACGGCTGGCTGCCCCGGTACTCGACCTCCCCGACCACCACCGCCGACTCCTCGCGCACCTCGCGCCGGATCGCGTGCTCGACGGACTCGCCCGGTTCCACGAACCCCGCCAGCGTCGAGAACCGGTGCGTGGGCCACGCCGCCGAGTTCGCGAGCAGCAGGCGGTCGTCGTCGTCGACCACCGCCATGATCACGGCGGGGTCCGTCCGCGGGTAGTGGTCGGAGCCGTCCGCGACGCAGCGCCGGACCCACCCGCTCTGCACCGTGTACGTCACCGCGCCGCACCGGGGGCAGCGCGGGTGGCGCACGTGCCACTCGTACAGCGCGACGGCCGCGGTGGCGAGGCCCGCGTCCCGCGCCGACAGCTCGGCGCCGACCTCGCGCAGGGCGGCCCACCCGTCGCCGGCGGGCAGCGCCGCCGCGGCCTCCTCGGGGACGTGGTGCGCGAGGTACGCCGGTCCGGCGGGCCGGCGCTCGCCGGGAGCCACGCCGGGCACCTGGTCCGCGTCGTCGTACCCGAGGAACGCCCAGCGCTCCGCGAGCGACCCGCTCGGCGCGCGCAGGGCCGCCTCCTGCGGCGGGTACAGGGCGAGCGCGCGGCGGCGCCCGGGCCGCGAGCGCGTCACGACGCGGCCTCCGGAGACGAGCAGCACCCGGGTCGACGGGTCGTCGAGCAGGCGGCCCAGCAGGTCCTCGTCGCCGCGGAGGTCGGCCGCACGGTCCGTGACCGTGCGGGACAGGGGGAGGTCGGAGGCGAACACGCCGCCACCGTACGCGTCGGGCGCGGACGCCGCGCACCGCGCCCGCACGGTGCCCGCGCCGTGCCCGCGCCGTGCCCGCGCCGCTCCCCCCGCGGCACCGGCGCGGCCGCCCCGGAGTGCCCGGGCGACGCCGCAGGACACGCCCAGGTTCCCGTGCGGGCGGCCGAGCGCGGGCGCGGGTCCTACCCTGGGACGGTGCGTTCACCCCTCGCCCTCGCCGCCCTCGCGACCGTCGCCGTCCCCGGCTTCGACGCGCGCGAGGTGCGTCCCGGCGGCGGCGCCGGGGACGACGACGTCGCGCTCGTGACCGACACCCAGCGGCGGCACTGGGTCGTTCGCGCGCCCCGCTCGGCGGCAGCCGGCGCGGCGCTCGAGGCCGAGCTGGTGCTGCTGGGCGCGCTCGCCGAGCAGGTCGACGCCGGCCGGCTGCCGTTCGACGTACCGCGCGTGGCCGGCGCGGCTCCCCTCGAGGAGGGCGGCCGGGTGGTCGTGCACCGCGAGCTGCCCGGGCGCGAGATCGCGCTCGAGCGGCTGCAGCCCGGCCCGGGCGTCGCCGCGTCCCTCGGCCGGTCGATCGCCGCGCTCCACGAGCTCCCGGTGTCGGTCGTCGAGGACGCCGGGCTGCCCGTGTACGACGCGGCCGCCTACCGCCAGCGCCGTCAGGCCGAGGTGGACGAGGCCGCCCGCACCGGGCGGGTGCCCGCGACCCTGCTGCGCCGGTGGGAGGAGCGCCTCGAGGACGTCTCCCTGTGGAAGTTCATCCCGACCGTCGTGCACGGTGACCTGTCGGCCGACCACGTGCTGGTGGCGGACGGTGCCGTCACAGGCGTGGTCGCGTGGGGCGAGGCGAAGGTGGCGGACCCCGCGGACGACCTGGCGTGGCTGCTCGTGGCCGCACCCCAGGAGGCGGTGGACTCCGTCATGGAGGCCTACCAGCTGCGGCGCACCGAGCTGAAGGACCCGCACCTCGCGGAACGGGCGCTGCTCGCCGGGGAGCTGGCGCTCGCGCGGTGGCTGCTGTACGGCGTGCGGTCCGGCGACGACGAGGTGGTCGCGGACGCCGTGCAGATGCTCGACGAGCTCGACGAGCAGACCCGCGACGTGGCGGAGCCGGGCACCGCCTCGAGCTGAGCGCACGGGCGGCGCCGGCTCGGGCGGGTCGCGGCCGCAGGACCGACCCGGGCTGGGCGGCGCGCGCTCAGGCTGGCGGGGCCGTCGCGGACAGCAGCAGGCCCTCGATCTCGTCGGCCCCGAGCAGCCGCTCCGGGCGGACGGTCCGCCGAGCGCCGACGTAGCAGAACGCCGCGTCCACCCGGTCGAGCGGCGTGCCGGTCCAGCGGGACCACGCGAGCCGGTACACCGCGAGCTGCAGCTCCCGGACGGCGGTGGCGGCGGGGTCGGCCGGCGGCGCTCCGGTTTTCCAGTCCACGACGACGACCGCCCCGGGGACGCCGGGCCGGTCCGGGTCGGGGAACACCGCGTCGATCCGCGAGCGCAGCACGTAGCCGGCGACGGTGGTCTCCACGTCGACCTCCACGGCGACCGGCTCGAGCGCCGCCCACGGGGTGGACAGGAAGGCCGCCCGCAGTGCCGCCTCGTCGGCGTCCACGGCCACCGAGTCGTCGTCGGCGCCGGGCAGGTCGTCCAGGTCGACGAGGGCGGGGGCCCCGAAGAACCCCTCCACCCAGGCGTGGAACTGCGTGCCGCGACGGGCCTGCGGGGACGGGCGCTGCGGCACCGGCCGGCGCAGCGCCCGGGCGAACTCCGCCCGGTCCGCCGCGAGCCGCACCACCGCGGAAGCGGACAGGTGCGCGGGGAGCTCCACCTCGGGCCGGGGTCGCGACTCCGCCTCCTGCTCCGCGAGCAGCAGCTCGACCGTGCGGTCCCAGGGGGTCGGGTCCGCAGGGCGGTCGGAGGCCCGTGCCGCGCGGACCGCGGCCGCCGCGGCCTCGACCGCCGGGCGGCGCGAGGGGGCGCCGTCACCGGGCCCGGAGAACGGGTCCGCGGGCCACGTGGCCGACGCGGCCTCCTCGGTGCGCGGGTTCGCGTGGTCGTCGTCGGGCGCCGTCGCCCACCCCGCGACCCGCGCGAGACCGGCCTCGACCACCTCCGTGAGGAACAGCGACGGCGGGCGCGGGCGGCTGCCGTCGCCCCACCACGCACCGGTGAGCAGCAGGGCCGAGCGCGCGCGCGTGAAGGCCACGTACGCCAGGCGGCGCTCCTCGGCCACCTGGTGCGCGCCGGCGTCCTGCAGGAACCGCCGGCGCCGCTCCTCCAGGTCCTTCGGGTCGGCGGCGCCGGCGTAGGCGAGGTCGGGCAGGTCCGCCCGGTCGCCGCGCAGGGGGTAGGGGAGCTCACCGAGCCCGGTGAGCCAGGCGGAGTCGGTCGGCCCGTCCTTGCCCTGCGTGCGCGTCGCCGGCAGGCCGCCGTCCACGAGGCCGGCCACGGCGACGACGTCCCACTCCAGGCCCTTCGCCGCGTGCACGGTGATGAGCTGCACCGCGTCGGGGTCGGGCTCGGCGACGGGCATGTCGAGCCCGTGCTCGTGGGCGTCCGCCGACTCCAGCCAGGCGAGGAACCCGCCCAGGCTCGGGTCGTCCGTGGCGTCGGAGTACCGCACGGCCACCTCGCGGAACGCGTCGAGGTGCGCGCGGGCGCGGCCCGGGCTCAGGCCCGGGCGCGCGGCGACCTCGATGTCGAGCCCCCAGAGCCGCTCGGCGTGCCCGACGAGCTCCGGCAGGGAGAGGTAGGTGTGCTGGCGCACCGCGCGCAGCACGGCGCCGAGGTCGACGACGCGGGCCAGGCCGGCGGGGGTGAGCCGCCGGCCCGAGGGACCGGTCCAGCCGGGCGGCGGTGGGGAGTCGACCGCGTCGACGATGCTGCGCTCGTCCACCACGTCGGCGACCACGGGGGCCGGCGGGTCGGCGACGGCGCCGGGGCGCGTGCCCGCGGGCGTCGTGGCGCCGGCGGGCACGATTCCCGCGGCGGGCGCGACTCCCGCGGCGGTCAAGTCCCCGCCCGCCGGCACGTCCTCGCGCGCGAGGCCGCCCGCGTCGACGCTGGCCGCTGCGCCTGCCGCCGCCGTGGCGGTGCCCGCCGCGACGGACCGCCGGTCCAGTCCGCGCGCGAGGTGGGCGGACCAGTCGGCGAGCGCGTGCAGGTCGGCCACGCCGAGCCGCGTGCGGGCGCCCGTGAGCAGGCGCATGAGGGCGTCGCCGCGGGACGGGTCGTGCGCCGCCTGGAGCAGTGCGACGACGTCCACGACCTCCGGGGTGGCGAGCAGGCCGCCCAGCCCGACGACCTCGACGGGCAGCCCGGCCGCGCGCAGCGCCCGGTGCAGGACGGGGAACTGGGCGCGCTTGCGGCACAGCACCGCGGCGGTGACCCGCGAGCCGTCGGGCGACGGCGCGCCGTCGGCGCCCGGCAGCACGCCGCGGCCGCGCTCCGGGCGCCAGCGCGCGGCCACGAAGTCCGCGACGGACTGGGCCTCCTCCTCCAGGGTCGGGGCGAGGTGCGCGACCACGTCGCCGGGTCCGGCTCCGGGGCGGGGCGCGAGCGTGGGCAGCGTGACGCGGGCGCGGTCCGGCCGGCGCAGCGGCCCGGCGACGTGGTTGGCCGCGTCGAGCACCCGCACGTCGTTGCGCCAGGAGGTGGACAGCGCGTAGACGGCGGACGGCCGGCGGTCGCCGTCGGGCGCCACGTCCGGGAAGTCCGTGGGGAACCGCTCGAGCCCGCCGGCGCTCGCGCCGCGCCAGCCGTAGATCGACTGGTGCGGGTCGCCGACGGCGGTGACCGGGTGGCCGTCACCGAACAGCGCGGACAGCAGGACCAGCTGGGCGTACGAGGTGTCCTGGTACTCGTCGAGCAGCACCACGCGGAACCGCGCCCGCTCCCCCGCCGCGACCTCCGGGACGTCGCGGGCGAGCCGGGCGGCGACGGCCACCTGGTCGCCGAAGTCGAGGGCGTCGGCGGCGCGCTTGCGCTCCCGGTACGCCGCGACGAGGTCGAGCATCCGCTGCCGCTCCCGCAGCGAGGCGACGAGGTCGCGGACCTTCGCGTACGGGGCCCGCGGCGGCACGCCGGGCGGCGTCGACTCGATGGCGTCCACGATGCCCTCGATCCGCCGGCGCGCCTCCTCGGGGGTCAGCAGGTGCTCGTCGAGCGCCCCGGACAGGGTGAGCACGGCCTCGACGACCGTGGACACGGCCGCCGCCGAGTCCAGGTCGGCCGTCCAGGACTCGACGACCTCGCTGGCGAGCTGCCACTGCGCGGCCTCCCCGAGCAGGCGCGCGGCCGGCTCGACGCCCAGGCGCAGCCCGTGGTCGGAGACGAGCGACGCGGCGTAGGCGTTGTACGTGGAGATGGTCGGCCGCGCGACGGTCAGGAGCCCCGCGCCGCCGTCGGCCGCGTCCTCCGCGACCGACAGCCCCGGCAGGTGCACGCCCTCGGCCGCCGCCGCCCGCGCGAGGTGGCGCAGGCGCCGGCGGACGCGCTCCGCGAGCTCGCCGGCCGCCTTGCGGGTGAAGGTCAGGCCCAGCACCTCCTCGGGCGCCACCATCCCGTTGGCGAGCAGCCACACGACGCGCGCGGCCATCGTCTCCGTCTTGCCCGACCCCGCGCCCGCGACCACCAGCGCAGGTCGCAGCGGGGACTCGATGACGGCGACCTGCTCGTCGGTCGGCAGGTCGCGCCGCAGGAGCCGGGCGACGTCGTGCGCGGAGAGCGCCGGCCGCACCGTCGTCGTGCCCGTCGTGCCCGTCGTGCTCGTCGTGGTCGTCATCCCACCACCTGCCCGCCCTCGTCGCGCAGCGGGCACGACCGGCGCACGGGGCACCGGTCGCACAGCGCGTTCGCCGTCGCGGCGAAGGACGACGCGGCCATCCGCTCGGCGACCTCCTCGATGTGGCTGCGGGCCCACGAGGGCTCCGCGGGGGTGTCCAGCCCGAGTGCCGGCTGCTGCCGGACGGCCGCCTGCGACTTGTTGACGTCCGACACGTAGACGAGCTGTGCCCCGGCGCTGCGCGACCCCGGGGGCAGCCCCTCGACCGTGCCGGCGTCCACGGCGAGCTGGTACGCCCCGAGCTGGGGGTTGGTCGTCGCCTCCTGCGCGGACGGTGCCGTGCGGCCGGTCTTGAGGTCGACGACCCGGACCGGCGTCCCCCCCGCGCCGCCCGCGTCCTCGGGACCCTCCGTGGCCCGCTCCACGCGGTCGAGCGTGCCCCGCACCACCGCGCGGTCCAGCTGCAGCTCGAACCGCGCCTCGACGGCCAGCGGCTCACCCGCGGTCGCCAGGTAGCCGGCGAGCCGCGCCACCATCGCCTCCGCCCGTCGCCTCTCGAGCGTCGCGGGCCACCCCGAGCCGAGCCCGAGCTCCGGCCACCGGCGGTCGAGCTCCGCGAGCATCTCCTCCCGGCCGCCGCGCGGGAACGTCTGCGCGAGGGCGTGCACGAGCGTCCCCAGCGACTGCCGGGTGCTGCTCGGCGCGGTGCCCCCGGCGGCCTCGAGCGCCCAGCGCAGCGTGCAGGTGCCCGCCGTCTCGACGCGCGACGGGGAGACGGGGACCCGCTGCCCCTCCGGCCACAGCGGGGCGTCGCTCGACGGCTCGGCGAGCCCGTGCCACTGGTCCGGGTCGGCCCCGGGCACCCCGGCGTCGGCGAGCCGCGCGAGCACGACCGCGGCCCCCTCGTCCGGCTCGCCCCGCCGGACCGCGTCCTCCAGCCGCGCCCGCAGGCCCGCCACGAGCCCGCGCAGGTCGAGCGGGGCGGGCGCGGACGTCCGGCGCGGGTCGTCGTCCTCGTCGCACGGCTCGACGAGGTCGAGGAACGGCGACGGCTGGTCGTCCTCGTCGGACACGGCCGTGACGAGCAGCACCCGGCGCGCCCGGGTGACCGCGACGTGGAAGGAGCGCAGCTCGTCGGCGAGCACGGCGGCGCGCGCCGCCCCCACGTCGGGTCCCCCGGTGCCGGACCCGGGGGCGGCACGGCCCGCCAGCACGTCGACGAGGGCCTGCGACCCGAGCAGCGAGTCGCGCAGCCGCAGGTCCGGCCACACGCCCTCCTGGACGCCGGCGACGGCGACGACGTCCCACTCGCGGCCCGCGGCACCCGCCGGGGTCAGCACGGCGACGGCGTCCCGGCGGGCCCGCGCCGCGATGGTGTCGGACGGCAGCTCCTGCGCCTCCACCCACTCCAGGAACGCCGCGGCCCGGGCCTGCGGCATCCGGTCCACGAACGTCTCGGCGGCCCGGAACAGCGCGAGGACCGCGTCCAGGTCCCGGTCCGCCCGCGCGCCGCCCGGCCCGCCGGCCAGCGCCGCCCGGCGCCACGGGTCCGCGAGCCCGGACGCCTCCCACAGCGCCCACAGGACGGTCTGCGCGTCGGCGCCCGGGTCGGCGGCGGCCGCGCGCCCGGCCGCGAGCACGCCGGCGAGCCGGACCACCGGGCGGCGCACGGCCGGCGGCAGCGTCGCCGCCCGCCCGGGGGACGCGAGGGCCTCGACCAGCAGCTCGTCGCTCGGCCTGCCGCCGCCCGCGCCGACCTCCTCCTGGCGCAGCGCGCGCCGCAGCCGCCGCAGGCCCACGGCGTCCATGCCGCCCAGCGGCGAGCAGCACAGGCGCGCCGCGAGCCCGGCGTCGAGCGCGAGGCCGTCACCCGTCCCGTCCGCACGGTCCGCCAGGTCCGCCCGGTCCGAGCGGTCGGCGCCGAGGACGCAGCGCAGCGCGTCGAGCAGCGGCCGCACCGCGGGCTCGTCGCGCAGCGGCACGTCGCTGCCCACCACGGCGACCGGCACGGACGCGGACCCGAGCGCCCGGCGCAGCGCGGTCACCTGCGCACCCGACCGGGCGACCACGGCCATCTCGGCCCAGGGCGTGCCGTCCTCGAGGTGCGCCCGGCGCAGGGCGTGGGCGATCCAGGCGGCCTCCTGCGCGGGGCCGGGGAGCACCGCGGTGCGCACCAGGTCGCGAGGCGCGCCCGGCCCGCTGCCGCAGGCCCGCGGCCCGCCGTCGTCCGCCGCGGCGGCGCCCCCTCCGCCCGGACCGCTCCCGTCCAGGGGCGCGACCGGGACCGCCCGGCGGTGCGCCGCCCCGCCGACGACGGCCACGCGCTGCGACACCCGTCCGGCGACCTCGCGCAGGGCGGGGCCGTGGCGCCGGACGGACTCGAGCACCATGCGGTGCGCGCCGAGCTCGCCCGGCCCGTCCCCGTCGGCGTCGGCGCGACCGACCAGCGCGGGCGTGGCGCCGCGGAACGTCTGCACCGCCTCGTCCGGGTCGGCGAGCAGCAGCAGCCTCGCCCCGTCGTCCTGGAGCACGCGCAGCAGCCGCGCGGTGGCCTCCGTCGCCTCCTGGTAGTCGTCCACGACCACGAGGCGCCAGCGCGGCCGCGGCCGGCCCGGCAGCTCCTCGTCCCACGCCCGCAGCGCCTCGGCGGCCTCCTCCACCACCGTCGCCGGGTCGTGCCGGGCCCCCGCGTCGGGCGTGCCCGCGCGCAGCGTCGTGACGTCCAGGTACTCGGCGTACAGGGTGGCCGCGGCCACCCACTCGGGGCGCCTGTGCCGCTCCCCGAGCGCGGCGAGCCCGTCCGGTCCGACACCCCGCTCGGCCGCCCGCATGAGGAGGTCGCGCAGCTCGCCGCGGAACGCCCGCAGCGTCAGCGCGTCCTCGGGGACGCCCGCGGGCCACCGCAGCGGCACGCCCTCGCCGGCGGCGTGGCCCGCGAGCAGCTCGGCCAGCGCCAGGTCCTGCTCCGGCCCGGAGATCAGCGTCGGCGCGGGCTCGCCGAGCAGCGCGGCCCGCGAGCGCAGCACGGCGAACGCGGCCGACGCGGCCGTGCGCACCATCGCCTGGCCGGTGGTGCGGCGGACGCGCGCACCGATCCGGTCGCGCAGCTCGGCCGCGGCACGCCGGCCCGCCGCGAGCACGAGCACCTCGTCCGGCGACGGGGTGCCGGGTGACGGCAGCAGGGCGTCGTCGTCGGCCCCGAGCGCCGCGGCCACGGCCTCGACCGCCAGCAGGGTCTTGCCCGTGCCCGCGGCTCCGACGACGAGCAGGGCGCGGTCCCCTCCCGTGAGCAGCCGCTGCACCACCGCACGCTGGTCCGCACCGAGCCGCACGGGGGGCGGCACGTCCGCCAGCACCGGCCGCACCAGGCGCAGGCCGGCGGGGCCGGGCGGGGCGGCGGGTGTCACGGTCACGGCCCGATCCCATCACACCCCACCGACACCCGCGGGCACCGCTGCGCCCCCGCAGCAGGCGCGCGACGGACCCCGGCCCGGGGTCCCCGCGACCGTCGCGAGACGGCCGGTTCCCGCCGGGGGCCGCTGGCTATCATCGCCCGATGGACCAGCCCCCGACCGGCCGCGGCCGACCGGTGCGCATGCCCCGGGCCCTGCGTCGCGCGCAGGTGCTGCGCATCGCGCAGGAGCTGTTCACGTCCGAGGGCTTCCACCACGTGTCGATGGACGACATCGCCGAGCGGGCCGAGGTCAGCAAGCCCGTGCTCTACCGGCACTTCCCCTCCAAGCTCGACCTGTACCTGACGGTCGTCGACGCCCGGGGCGAGGAGCTGCTGTCCGCCGTCGACGCCGCGGTCGCCGAGCACCCGGCCGGCGAGGTCCGGCCGCACGACGCCCGCGCCGTGATCACCGGCGTGGTCCGGGCCTACCTCGACTTCGTGGACCGCGCCGGGGAGTCCTCCGCGCTGCTGTTCGAGTCGGACGTCCGCCACGACGACGGCGTCCGGGCGCGCGTCGAGCGGGCCACGGCGGTCGTCACGAGCCGCGTCGAGGCCGTGCTGTCCGGCGTGGCCGGCGTCCCGCACGCGACCGCCGCGCTGCTGGCCCCCAGCGTCGCGGCGATCGCGCAGGAGGCGGCGACGCGGCGGCTGCGCACGCCGGGGCCGCCGTCGGCGCGCGAGACGGCGTCGCTCGTCGCCCGGCTCGCGTGGGGCGGCGTGGCCGGGTTCGTCCCGGGCCTGTCGGCCGAGGGCGAACGGGAGCCGCAGCAGGGCGGCGACGACGCCCGCCCGGCCTAGGATGACGAGGCAGCACATCCGGACGAGCGAGGAGACGACCAGCGTGGACATCACGATCGGGGTGCAGAACCTGCCGCGCGAGCTGGTGATCGAGTCGGACCAGACCGCCGACGAGGTGACCGCCGCCGTCACCGAGGCCCTCACCGGCAAGCCCGTCCTGGAGCTCGTCGACACCCGCGGGCGGCGCGTCGTCGTGCCGTCGGCGTCGATCGGCTACGTCGAGATCGGCACGGAGTCGAAGGGCCGCGTCGGCTTCGGCGCCCTCTGACCCGGCGGGCCGGACCGGCCCCGCAGCACGACGCCCCCGGCACCTCGCGCGAGGTGCCGGGGGCGTCGTCGTCGGCGGGGGCGGACGGGAGCGCGGCGCCCGTCCGCCCGGTCAGGCCGTCAGGCCCAGGCGCGACATCCGGCGGGTGTGCTCCGCGGTCAGCTCGCCGAACAGTCGGGCGGGTGCGGCGGCGTCCTCCTCGGGTGCCGCGGGCGCGGCCTCGTCCGCCGGCGCCCCGGCGGTCGTCTCGCCCGGTGCACGCCGGGTCACGAGGCGCCCGAGGCCCGGGTGCGCGGCCATCGCCTGCTGCACGACGCCCAGCGCCTCGCCGACGAGCCGCCGGCCCCACAGCGCGAGCCGGGACACGAGCACCTCGTCCTGGGCGCCCGCGGCCTCGAGCTCACCGACCGCGAGGTCCTCGTGGGCCGCGTCGTCGAGCACCTCGAGCAGCAGGGCGCGGGACCGCGGGTCGACGGCGGCGGCCGCGATCCGGCAGAAGTCGTCCGACACCCCGTCGGCGACGTAGGACCGCAGCAGCCGCTCCCACCAGGTGCTCGGCTGCGTGCGCGAGTCGAAGTCCTCCATGAGCCGGGCGTACGCCCCCAGGCACCGCTCGGGGTCGCCGCCCAGCTCGACCACCCGCTCCAGGACCGCGTCCCGGCGGGTGACGGCGGCCGCCGCGAGGCGGCTGAGCTCGAGCTGCTGCGCGGTCGAGGGCGCCACGCGGGCGTCCTCCGCGAGCCGGCCGAAGGCCACGTGCTGCAGGTGCGCGACCAGGCCGAGCAGCTCGACGGTGTCGGAAGCGTCGGCGATCGGGTGGGCGTCGTGAACGGCCTCGGTCATCCGCGCATCGTAGCGCCGCGGCTAGACTGGGCGCAGTTGAGGGCTGTGACGCGACCTGGTGGCGGGGAGGCGCGTCGGACCGACGTACCCCGAGAGGCCCTCGTGACCGCACTGTCCTCCTACGCCCGCCTGCTCCGGCTCGCCGGGCCCGCCTACGTGGCCGTCGCCTTCCTGGGCCGCCTGCCGATGGCGATGGCCCAGCTGGGCACCCTCCTGCTCGTCTCGACCACCACCGGCCGGTACGGCCTCGGTGGTCTCGCCGCCGGGTGCCTCGCCGTCGCCAACGCCGCGGGCGCGCCCGTGGCCGGCGGCCTCGCCGACCGCTACGGCCAGCGACCGGTCGTGCTCGTGCAGTCGCTCGCGGGGGCCGCCGCGCTCACGGGGCTGACGCTGCTCGCCGACGGCGGCGCGAGCGGTCCCGTGCTGGCCGCCGTGGCCGCCGTCACCGGGCTCGCCCTGCCCCAGGTCGGGCCCCTGGCGCGCGTGCGGTGGCGGCCCATCACGGCGGACGCGGGCCCGGAGCGGCGCCGGCTGGTCGACGCCGCGTTCTCCTACGAGGGCGCGGCCGACGAGGCCTCCTTCGCGATCGGGCCGGCCCTGGTCGGCCTGGTGGCCGTCGCGCTGTCCCCGGCGGGCGCCCTGCTGACCGCCGCGGCTCTGCTCGCGGTGTTCGGGACGGCGTTCGCCCTCCACCCGACCGCGCGCCGCACGGTCTCCGGACCGCACGCGCGGCCGTCCGGCCGCCTGCTCACCGGGGCGTTCGCCGTCCTCGTGGTGGCGCAGTCCGCGGTCGGGGTCCTGTTCGGCGCCACGCAGACCGGCACGACGGTGCTCGCGACGCAGGCCGGGCAGCCCGGGCTCGCGGGGCTGGTGCACGCGGTGCTCGGCATCGGCAGCGCGCTCGCGGGCATCGGCACCGCGTTCATCCCGGCCCGCGTGGGCCAGCAGCGGCGGGTGCTCGCCGCGGCCGCCGCGATGGTCCTGCTGTCCTGGCCGCTGCTGCTCGTGGGCACGCTGCCGGCGCTGACCGCTGCGGTGGCCGTGCTCGGCTGCGCCATCGCGCCGTACATGATCGCGGTGTTCTCCCTGGGTGAGCGCGTCGTCCCGCCCGGGCGGACGGGGGCGGCGATGACGGCGCTCGCGTCGGCCACCGGCATCGGGTACGCCCTGGGCTCGACGGTCGCGGGCCGACTCGCCGACGTGCACGGGCACCGGGCGGCGTTCGCCGTGACGGTGACCGCGACCGCCCTGGCGCTGGTGCTGGCCGCGACGCAGCAGCGCCGGCTCACCGCGGCGCTCGACGCGGCGGCGGAGGAGACCGACGCCACCGGCCCGGCGGGGGTGCCGGCCGGCGGTGCGGCGGCCTCGCGGCCCGGCGGCGCGGCGGACGGCACCACGGCACCCGCCGCGGCGGCCGCACCCGCGGCCCGCTGACGGCGCGTCCGCTCGACCCCTGACGGCGCGTCCGCGCGCGACCCGGACGCGCCGCGACCCGCCCCGCTCCGGCACGCCGCCGGGGCGGGTGCGTATCATCGGGGTGTACATCGGTTGCCCGGTCGTCTCGACCTCGGTGCTCCGAGCGCGTCGCGACGCCCCCAGGGCGTCCGGACCGCCCTCGACTGACCTGCACGATCGGCTGCCGGACCATCCGTGGCGATGCCCGCCGCTGCCCGGTCCCGGGTGCGGCGCGCGGCACGCCACCTTCACGAGTGAAGAGCAGTCCGTGACCTCGACCGAACCCACCACCGACGCCGGCCTCGCGCCCGAGGACGTCGCGGTGGAGACCATCGACACCCGCACCGCCGCGTCCGTCCAGGCCCAGGACGTGACGTTCGCCGACTTCGACGTCCGCCCCGAGATCGTGGCGGCCCTGGCGGACGCCGGCATCACCGCGCCGTTCCCGATCCAGGCGATGACCCTGCCGGTCGCGCTGTCCGGCCACGACATCATCGGCCAGGCCAAGACCGGCACCGGCAAGACGCTGGGCTTCGGCGTCCCGCTGCTGCACCGCGTCGTCGCCCCCGGCGAGGAGGGCTTCGACACCCTGCCCGCGCCCGGCAAGCCGCAGGCGCTCGTCGTGGTGCCGACACGCGAGCTCGCCGTGCAGGTCGCGGGCGACCTGGAGACGGCGTCGAAGCGCCGCTCCGTGCGCATCGCGCTGCTGTACGGCGGCCGCGCGTACGAGCCGCAGATCGAGATGCTGCAGCGCGGCGTCGAGGTCGTCGTCGGGACGCCGGGCCGCATGATCGACCTGATGAACCAGGGCCACCTGGACCTGACGCGCGTGCGCTGCGTCGTGCTGGACGAGGCCGACGAGATGCTGGACCTCGGGTTCCTGCCCGACGTCGAGAAGCTGCTGGCCCGCACGCCCGCCTCGCGGCACACGATGCTGTTCTCGGCGACCATGCCCGGCGCCGTCGTCGCGATGGCCCGTCGCTACATGACGCAGCCGACGCACATCCGGGCGAGCGAGCCCGACGACGTCGGCAAGACCGTCAAGAACATCAAGCAGGTCGTCTACCGCGCGCACGCGCTCGACAAGGTCGAGGTGCTGGCCCGGCTGCTCCAGGCCGAGGGCCGCGGGCTGACCATCGTGTTCGCGCGCACCAAGCGCACGGCCGCGAAGGTCGCCGACGAGCTGATCGAGCGCGGGTTCGCCGCCGGGGCGCTGCACGGCGACCTCGGGCAGGGCGCCCGCGAGCAGGCGCTGCGGGCGTTCCGCAACGGCAAGGTCGACGTGCTGGTCGCCACGGACGTCGCGGCGCGCGGCATCGACGTGGACGACGTGACGCACGTCGTGAACTACCAGTGCCCCGAGGACGAGAAGACCTACCTGCACCGCACCGGCCGCACCGGCCGCGCCGGGCACAAGGGCACCGCGGTGACGTTCGTCGACTGGGACGACCTGCCGCGCTGGTCGCTCATCGACAAGGCGCTGGAGCTCGGCTTCCCGGAGCCGCAGGAGACGTACTCCAGCTCGCCGCACCTGTACACCGACCTCGGCATCCCCGAGGGCACGACCGGTCGCCTGCCGCGCTCGAAGCGGACCCGCGAGGGCCTCGACGCCGAGGTGCTCGAGGACCTGGGCGAGACCGGCAAGCGCCACACCTCCGGCCGCGGCGACGCCGGCGGCCGGGGTCGCGACGGCGGCCGTGACGGCGCCCGCGACGGCCGGCGCGAGAGCGGCCGGGACGGCGGGCGGCAGCGCACCCGCCGGCACGGCTCGGACGAGCGGGCCCCGGAGGGCGCCGCCG
>NZ_JBCLVN010000079.1:0-18941 GCF_039548315.1 Cellulomonas olei | reverse complement strand
CGCACCGGCGCCCGCGGAGGCGGCGACGCCGGGACCCGCCGCCGCGCCCGCGCCGGAGTCCGCGCCCGCGCCTCGGCCTCGGCTCGCGCCGGAGCCCTGGCTCTCGCCCGCGCCGGAGGCCCGGGTCGCGCCTGCGCCGGAGACCCGGCTCGCGCTCCCTCCCGAGCCCCGGGTCCCACCCGCGCCGGAGCCCCGGCTCGCGCTCCCGCCCGAGCCGCCGCTCCCGCCCGTCCCGCCCCTGCCGCCCGAGCCCTTCCCCGCCACGGTGACGGCACCGGGGCCGGACGCCCCGCGCTCCTGGGCCGTCCGCCTGCCCGACGGGACGGTCGTCGGGCTGGAGGCACCCCTGCTCGTCGGTCGCAACCCCGAGCCCCAGCCGGGCGTCCGGGTGGCGCCCGTGAGCGACCCGGGCCGTTCGGTCTCCAAGACGCACCTCATGCTCGGGGCCGACGAGCACGGGGCGTGGGTCGTGGACCGCGGCTCCACCAACGGCACCCTCGTCACGCTGGCGGACGGGCAGCGCATCGTGTGCCTGCCGGACCGGCGCGTCCGGCTGACCGACGGCTCGCTCGTGGCGTTCGGCGACCTCTCGCTGTCCGTGGGGCTGCGCGCCTAGAGTGACGCATGGGCCGCGCGCGGTCTCGTGCGACGATGCAGGACGTCGAGCTGGTCGACGTCGACGGCACGAGCGCGGCCCGGGACGGCGTCGCTCCCGTGCGGCGCCACCGTCGCGCCGGGCGCCCGGGCGGCGGGCAGCCGACCGCCCGGCGGTGGGCCGTCGTCGCGATCACGGTGGCGCTCGTCGCGGGCGGTGCGGTGGGCGCGGGGCTGGCGGCGGGCGGCGACCCGGCCCGGCCCCGGACCGCGGCGGGCATGCTCCGCCCGGTGGACGACCCGCCGTGGACGCGCTGGCGCGCACCGGTGACGCGTTCGGAGGACCTGCTCGCGGCCGAGGGCGTGCTGCTCGCGGCGTCCGTGCGCGAGGGGCGCTTCCGGGTGACCGCCTGGGACGTCGTGACCGGCGGACGCCGCTGGGACCAGGACCTCGGCCCGGCCGCCGGCACCCGGCCGCTCACGGGGTGCCTGCCCGACCCCGACGGGACGAGCGACGTCGTCGTGTGCGTGGTGGAGCCGCCCGTCGTGGCGACGGACCCCGCGCACCCCTCGACGGTGCCGTTCCCCGCACCGGACGAGCGCTGGGCGCGGGTGTCGGCGCTCGACGCGGCGACCGGCGCGGTGCGCAGCACGTTCACGCTCGTGGGGCGGCTGGCGGCGGTCGAGCGGCTGGCGGACGACGTCGTCGTGCTGAGCATCGCGCCGGACGGCCACCCGCAGGTCGCCCGCTACTCCGCCGAGGGAGGCCACCTGCGCTGGTGGTACCGCGGTGCGGAGCCGCTGCGGCTGCGCTCGGGCATCGTGTCCGGCTCGGAGCTGAGGGTGGACGACGCGTTCGTGCTGGTGCAGGGGTGGTCGGCGTCCGTGCTGGACGCCGCGGACGGCTCCGTCATCACCACCGGGACGCCGCGGTGGTACACGATCGGCGCCCTCGCGCAGGGCGTCTTCGGCACCTGGTCGAGCGGTCAGGGCGGCACGGTGCGGGACCGGAGCGGCAAGGAGCTCTTCCGGTCGTCGGCGCTCTTCCCGTCGTTCACGGCGACGGACCGCCGGCCGTCCGACGTGCTCGTGCTGGACAGCGGCGGCAGCGTCGTGGGCCGGTCCCTGCCGGACGGCGACGAGCTGTGGCGGCTCGACACGTACCGCGCGGCGCGGCTGCGCGTCGACGGCAAGCTCGTCCTCGTGGGTGTGGACGGCTACCAGGTGGTCGACGTCCGCACCGGCGACGTGCTGTGGCAGACGCCCGGCCAGACGCTCATGTGGTGGGCCCCGCTCACCGACGGGCGGCTCGTCCTGTCCGCCGGCCGGACGGGCTCCGGGGCGTCGACGATCGAGGCGCGGCGGCTGGTGGACGGGGTGCTCGAGTGGAGCCTGCCGGTGCCCGACGGCGTGCGGGCGGTGACCGAGGTCGGCGGCCACCTCGTGCTCCGGACGCGCGACGAGATCCTGCTGCTCCAGTGACGTCCGGATGCTGAGCGCTTGCGGTCCGGCCGACGGGCAGGGGTACAGTGCTGACGTGCTCTCGCTCCGCACCCTCCTCCTTCGCCGCCGCGACGAGGCCCTCTAGGCCGGATCCTCGTCGCGGTGTTCGGTGCGCCGGCTGACCCGCAGCACCCGCGACGCGAAGGACCTCCGATGAGCTACCACGACAGCAACCCCCAGCAGCCGAGCGGCATGCCGGTGCACAAGTACCGCCCGTTCGCCGACCAGATCCGCGTCGAGCTGCCGGACCGGACCTGGCCGACGAAGCAGATCACGAAGGCCCCGCGCTGGTGCGCGGTCGACCTGCGCGACGGCAACCAGGCCCTGATCGAGCCGATGAACGCCGCCCGCAAGCTGGCGATGTTCGAGCTGCTCGTCGAGATGGGCTACAAGGAGATCGAGGTCGGCTTCCCGTCCGCCTCGCAGACGGACTTCGACTTCGTGCGGATGCTCATCGACGAGGGCCGCATCCCCGACGACGTCGTCATCCAGGTCCTGACGCAGTCCCGCGAGCACCTGATCGAGCGGACGTACGAGGCGATCGCCGGCGCGAAGCAGGCCATCGTGCACCTGTACAACTCCACGTCGGTGCTGCAGCGCGAGGTGGTGTTCCGGTCCGACGAGGACGGCATCGTCGACATCGCCGTCTCCGGCGCCCGGCTGTGCAAGAAGTACGAGGAGAGCGTCCCGGGCACCGAGGTGTTCTACGAGTACAGCCCGGAGTCGTACACCGGCACCGAGCTGGAGTTCGCGGCGCGCATCTGCAACGCCGTGCTGGACGTGTTCGAGCCCACCGCCGACAAGCCGGTGATCATCAACCTGCCGGCGACCGTCGAGATGGCGACGCCCAACGTCTACGCGGACTCCATCGAGTGGATGGGCCGGAACCTGCGGTACCGCGAGCACGTCGTGCTGTCGCTGCACCCGCACAACGACCGCGGCACCGCCGTCGCCGCCGCCGAGCTGGGCTACCTGGCCGGCGCGGACCGCATCGAGGGCTGCCTGTTCGGCAACGGCGAGCGCACCGGCAACGTCTGCCTGGTCACGCTCGGCATGAACCTGTTCAGCCAGGGCGTCGACCCGGAGATCGACTTCGCGGTCGGCGGCGGCATCGACCACATCCGGCGCGTCGTCGAGCACTGCAACCAGATGGCCGTCCCCGAGCGGCACCCGTACGGCGGCGACCTGGTGTTCACGGCGTTCTCCGGGTCGCACCAGGACGCGATCAAGAAGGGCCTGGACGCCCTGGAGGCCCGCGCGGCCGCCGAGGGCAAGGGCGTCGACGACGTCGTCTGGGCCGTGCCGTACCTGCCGATCGACCCGAAGGACGTCGGCCGGTCGTACGAGGCGATCATCCGCGTCAACTCGCAGTCCGGGAAGGGCGGCATCAGCTACCTGATGAAGTCCGAGCGCGACCTGGACCTGCCGCGCCGGCTGCAGATCGAGTTCTCGCAGGTCGTGCAGCGGTTCACCGACGCGAACGGCAGCGAGGTCACCGCGGACGAGCTGTGGCGGATCTTCACCGACGAGTACCTGCCCGTCGAGCCGGGGTCCGACCTCGCGCCGTGGGGCCGGTTCGCGCTGCGCGGCACCCGCACCACCAGCGGCGAGGAGGGCCCGGACACGCTCGCGGTGGACCTCGTGGACGGCGGCGTGGACCGCACCGTCGAGGCGTCCGGCAACGGGCCGATCGCGGCGTTCGTCGCGGCGCTCGGGCAGGTCGGCGTCCGCGTCCAGGTGCTCGACTACGCCGAGCACGCCCTGTCCGCCGGCGGCGACGCGACCGCCGCCGCGTACGTGGAGTGCGCGGTCGGCGACCAGACGCTCTGGGGCGTCGGCATCGACCCGTCCATCACGACCGCGTCGCTCAAGGCCATCGTGTCCGCGGTGAACCGCGCCGAGCGCGCGTCCGCCCCCGCCTGACCCGGCGCGGGCCCCACGACGGGGGCCGGCACCACCCCTGACCGGCCCCCGCGCCCGGTCCCGCCCACCGCGCCACCCGCGCGCCGGTGCGGGGCCGGGCGTCGCCGTGCCCGGGCCCGCACGGCCCCGCACGGCTCCGCGCGCTCTCCGGACCCGCTCCCACGTCGTCGTTCGGATCCGAACGGCCGGACGCGCCGGGCGTGTCGGTGCGGGAGGATCCGAACGGGGGCGTGTGGAGGGACGGGGTGCGCTCGGTGCACGTGCCCGGCGGGCGGCGCGGGCAGCACGCGAACGGGGGCGCGGCGGGGGACAATGGGCCGGTGAGCCTCTACCGCGACGAGGCGATCGTGCTGCGCACCCACAAGCTCGGGGAGGCGGACCGGATCGTCACCCTGCTGACCCGCACCCACGGCAAGGTGCGCGCGGTCGCGAAGGGGGTCCGGCGCACGACGTCCCGGTTCGGGTCCCGGCTCGAGCCGTTCATGCACGTCGACGCGCAGCTCAGCACGGGCCGGAACCTCGACGTCGTCACGCAGGTCGAGACCCTCGGCGCCTACGGCCGGCCGGTCTGCGAGGACTACGCGCTGTACACCGCGGGCACCGTGATGCTGGAGACCGCCGAGCGGCTGGTCGAGGCGGAGCGGGAGCCGTCGCTGCAGCAGTACTGGCTGCTGGTCGGCGCCGTGCGGTCGCTGGCCGGGCGCGAGCACGCGCCGGGGCTCGTGCTCGACTCGTACCTGCTGCGCGCCCTCGCCATCGCCGGGTGGGCGCCGTCGTTCACCGACTGCGCGCGCTGCGGCCGGCCCGGTCCGCACCACTCGTTCGCGGTCGCTCAGGGCGGTGCCGTCTGCCTGTCCTGCCGCCCGCCGGGCGCCACCGCGCCGGCGCCGGAGACCCTCAGCCTGCTGGCCGCGCTGCTCGCCGGGGACTGGCCCGTCGCCGAGGCGTCCGCCGAGCGGCACCGCAAGGAGGGCAACGGGCTGGTGTCCGCGTACTCCCAGTTCCACCTGGAGCGCACGCTGCGCTCGCTGCCGATGGTCGAGAGGATCTGATGCCGGTCCCACCGCCGCCGCACCCCAGTGGCGCCCGCCCGCCCGTGCTGCCGAAGGAGCTCGTCCCGAAGCACGTCGCGATCGTCATGGACGGCAACGGCCGGTGGGCGAACGCGCGCGGGCTGCCCCGCACGGCCGGGCACGCCGCGGGGGAGGCGTCCCTGCTGGACGTCGTCGCCGGCGCCATCGAGATCGGCGTGACGCACGTGTCGGCCTACGCGTTCTCGACGGAGAACTGGTCGCGCTCGCCCGAGGAGGTGCGGTTCCTCATGGGCTTCAACCGGGACGTCCTGCGTCGGCGCCGCGACGTGATGAACGACTGGGGCGTGCGGGTGCGCTGGGCGGGCCGGCGGCCGCGGCTGTGGCGGTCGGTGATCTCCGAGCTCGAGGAGGCGGAGCGCCTGACCGCGGGCAACACGACCTGCACGCTGACGATGTGCGTGAACTACGGCGGGCGGGCGGAGATCGCGGACGCCGCGAAGGCGATCGCGCAGGACGTGGCCGCCGGCCGGCTGCGCGCCGACAAGGTCAGCGAGAAGACGGTCCAGCGGTACCTCGACGAGCCGGACCTGCCCGACGTCGACCTGTTCCTGCGGTCGTCGGGCGAGCAGCGCACGTCGAACTTCATGATCTGGCAGGCGGCGTACGCGGAGCTCGTGTTCCTGGACGAGCCGTGGCCGGACGTCGACCGGCGCCACCTGTGGCGGGCGATCGAGACGTACGCCCGGCGCGACCGCCGCTACGGCGGCGCCGTGGACGCGCCCGCCCCGGCCTGAGGCCCCGACCTGCGCGGACGCGGGGGGACGGACCGCGCCCGCGTGTCGGTGCCTGGCCCTAGGTTGGGGTCATGAGCGCAATGGCAGTGGGCATGATCACCTTCGACACGACGGACGCGGTGTCGCTGGCGGGCTGGTGGGCGCGGCACACCGGCGGGACGGTGCGGGACGACTCGGACGGCTGGTTCGTGCTCGTGACGTCCGACGCCGGTCCGACGCTGGCGTTCCAGCGCGTGGCGGACCCGACCCCGGGCAAGAACCGGCTGCACCTGGACCTGCACGTGCCGGACCGGACCGCCACGGCGCAGGAGCTGCTCGCCGACGGCGCGACCCTGGTGGCGGAGCGGGCGGAGCACGGGTTCACGTGGACGGTGCTGGCCGACCCGGACGGCAACCAGTTCTGCCTGGCCCAGGAGGACGGCGCCTGACGGCGGGGCTGGTGCGGGCGCGGCGGCGTCAGACGACGGGTGACGTCCGGTCCGCGGCTGCGTCCGTCGCCGCCGGCCCGTCGGCCACGTGCCGCCGGCCGGCCCGGTGCCGGCGCAGGGCCACCACGACGACGACCGCGACGCCGGCGACGACGCCCGCCAGCGCCCACGGCGAGCGCGCAGCGAGTCCGACGGCCCCCCAGACGACGCCGAGCCCGACGGTGCCCCAGATCGCCGACCAGGCGACGCTGCCGGGGACGGACGCGACGACGAAGCGCAGGTAGGGCATCCGCAGCAGGCCGGCACCGACGAACACGGCCGTCTGCACGCCCACCGTCACGTAGGCGAAGGTCACGGCGAGCGGGCCCCAGCGGTGCACGAGGGCGAGCCCGCGGCGCGCGGCGCGGGTCTGCACGAGCCGCTGGGCGCGGGCGCGCAGAGCGGCGCCGCGGCGGGCGTCGTCCCCGGCAGCGGCCGCGGCGGCGGCGGTGTCAGAGGCGGTGGCGGTGTCAGCAGCGGTGGCGTCGGCGGCGGGCGCACCGGCCACCGCCTGGTCCGCGAGGTGCGCGGCGCCCGAGTACACGCCCCGCCCGAGCCAGTAGAACAGGTGCGAGCGCGCCATCACGATGACGAACAGCGCGGCGAACACGAACCACAGCGGGCGCCCCGCCATCCCGTACGCCGCAGCCACGTCCGTCACCCCGGGAAGTCTACGGGGGCACCCCGGGACGTTCGTCCGGCACGGAGCCCCCGGTGGCGCGTGCTACTGTCCTCGCCGAGCTTGAGCTCATCCACAGGATTGTTACCCGCCACCGTCGCGGGGCAAGACCTGGGCCGCAGAGATGCGTCCCGGGTCTTTTTTTGTGCCCGGACGCCGGTGGACGTTTCCAACGAGGGAGTCCCAGATGACGTCCGCGACGACGCGCGACAGGGCCGAGGAGATCATCGCGGCGGTCGGAGGACCGTCGAACGTCCTCAGCCTCACCCACTGCGCCACCCGGCTGCGCTTCGAGCTGCGCGACGCCTCCGTGGTCGACCAGCCGACCGTGGAGCGGATCCCCGGCGTGATGGGCGCGGTGCCGCAGTCCGGCGACCGCTACCAGGTCGTCATCGGCGGCGCGGTGCAGACCGTGTACACGCAGATCATGCACCTGCCCGAGATGGCGGGGGTCGGCGCGGCCCGGCAGTCCGACGCGGACGTGAAGGCCGCGGCCCGGTCGAAGGCGCGCGGCAAGGTCGCGTGGCTCGACGCGGTGTTCGAGTACCTGTCGGACTCGTTCCGCCCGCTGCTCGGCGTGCTGCTGGGCGCGTCCCTGATCATCGCGTTCGCCGCGGTGCTCGACGCCCTCGGCGTCGTGGACTTCCGCGCGGCGGACAAGCCGGCGACCTGGGTGTTCGTCGACGCGATGTGGCGCGCGGTGTTCTACTTCCTGCCGATCATGGTGGCGTACAACGCCGCGAAGAAGCTGCAGGTCGACCCGTGGCTGGGCGCCACCGTCATGGCCGCGGTCATGACGCCGAACTTCCTCAGCCTGACGGACGCCGCGTCGACCGTCTGCACCACCAACGCGACGCTCGGCACGACGGCCTGCGTGGCGGACGTCTTCGGGCTGCCGATGCAGCTCAACGACTACGGCGGCCAGGTGTTCGTGCCGCTCATCATGGTCGCGGTGCTCGCCCCGCTGTACCGCGGGCTGAAGCGGGTGTTCCCGGAGAACATCCAGATGGTGTTCGTGCCGTTCCTGTCGATGGTCGTCATGATCCCGGTCACGGCGTTCCTGCTCGGCCCGCTCGGCATCTGGCTCGGGTCGGGCCTCGGCGACGGCCTCGCGTGGCTGAACGGCAACGCGCCGATCGTGTTCGCCATCGTGATCCCGCTGATCTACCCGTTCCTGGTGCCGCTGGGCCTGCACTGGCCGCTGAACGCGCTGATGCTGGTCAACCTGAACACCCTCGGCTACGACTTCATCCAGGGCCCCATGGGCGCGTGGAACTTCGCCTGCTTCGGCGCCACCGCCGGCGTGCTCGTGCTCGCGGTGCGCGACAAGGACGTGCAGATGCGCCAGACGGCCACCGGCGCGCTCGCGGCGGGCCTGCTCGGCGGCATCTCCGAGCCGTCGCTCTACGGCATCCACCTGCGGTTCAAGCGGATCTACCCGCGCATGCTCGTCGGGTGCCTCGTGGGCGGCGTCATCATCGGCGTGCTCGGCGGCGTCGACACCCAGGCGTTCGCGTTCACCTCGCTGCTGACCATCCCGGTGTTCGACCCGATGCCGGTGTACGCCATCGCGGTCGCCGCGGCGTTCGCGGTCTCGATGGTGCTGGTCATCGTGTCCGACTACCGCACGCCGGAGCAGCGCGCCGAGGCCGCCGCCGCCCGGGCGCAGGCCGAGGCCGACCTCGCGCTCGAGGCCGCGGCCCCCGCCGCCGCCCCTGCTGCCACGTCGCCGTCCGCCGCGTCGCCGGCCGCCTCCCCGGCGGCGACCGCCACGGCGACCGCCACGGCCGCCGCCCCCGCCGCGGTGGCGCTGGCGACCGCCCCGACCACGGTCGTGGCCTCGCCCGTCGCCGGCGAGCTGGTGCCCCTCGCGCAGGTCGCGGACCCGGTGTTCGCCTCGCAGGCCCTCGGTGAGGGCGTCGGCGTGGTGCCGACGTCCGGCGAGGTCGTCGCCCCGGTCGCCGGGGAGCTCGTGACGGTCGCGGACACCGGGCACGCGTTCGGGATCAAGACGGCCGACGGTGTCGAGGTGCTGGTGCACGTCGGCATCGACACCGTCCGGATGGCGGGCGAGGGCTTCGCGGTCGCCGTCGCCAAGGGCCAGCACGTCGCCGTCGGCGACCGGCTCGCGACCGTGGACCTCGACGCGGTCCGCGCCGCGGGCTTCGACACCACGACGGTCGTGACGGTGCTCAACTCGCGGGCGCTGACCTCGGTGTCGCCGCGTCCGGCGGGTAGCGTCGTCCCGGGCGACGCGGTCGTCGACGTGGAGCCCTGAGCCGCACCGCACCCACGCGGTACCGGCGGACGGCGCGGCGCCCGGCCCTCGCGGGTCGGGTGCGGCGCCGTCCGCCGTCCGCGTCCGTCCCGCAGCACCACCCGCGACCCACCCCGACCGAGCCGCCCGACCCCGACCCAGGAGCGACGCCGTGGACGTCCTGCGCGTGTTCAACAACAACCTGGTGCTGGCGCGCGACGACCGCGGCGCCGAGGTGATCCTCACGGGCCGCGGCCTGGGGTTCCAGGCGAAGCCGGGCGACCACGTCGCCGACGACCGGGTCGTGCGGGTGTTCCGGCCCGACGACGGCCGCGACCCCGACCACCTGGCCGGCCTGCTGGCGGGCATCCCGCCCGAGCACGTGCAGCTCGTCGGGGACGCCCTGACGGAGATCGGGCTCGAGCGGCTCGCGGCCAAGCCGGCGCTCGTCGTGGCGATGGCCGACCACATCGGGTTCGCCCTGCGCCGCGCGGAGCAGGGCCAGGCGGTGGAGTACCCGCTGCTGGCCGAGGTGACGAACCTCTACGCCGAGGAGCACGAGCAGGCCACGGCGCTGCTCGCGGCGGTGAACGCGCGGGTCGGGACCCCGCTCCCGCCGACCGAGGCCGTGGGCCTGGCGCTGCACCTCGTCAACGCCGGGTTCGCGACCGGGGACCTGTCGTACAGCTACACCATGACCGGCCTGATCCAGCAGTTCCTCGACGTCGTGGCCGGGGCGTACGGCGTCGAGCTGGTCCCCGGCAGCGTGAGCGTCGGCCGGTTCGTCACGCACCTGCGGTACCTGTTCGTCCGGATCCACCAGCGCCGCCAGCTCGACGACCACCGCCACTCGGCGGTCGGGGACGCGATCCGCCGGACCTACCCGGAGGCGTCCGAGACCGCGGACCGCCTCGCGCGGCTGGTGGAGCTGCGGCTGCAGGCCGGGCTCACCGAGGACGAGGTGTCGTACCTCGCGCTGCACGTCGCGCGCATCGCGCAGGACGCGCGCACGCCGGACGACGCGTAGCGGCGCCTAGCAGCGCTCCGCGCCGGCGGCGGGCAGGTCGACGTCGTCCGGCAGCTCCGGGTGCGGGTCGTGGTGCGGGGCGTCGGAGCGCCGTGGGCGCAGCAGCGGGCGCGTGACCGCGACCAGCGCGTACAGGCCGATGGCGAGGAGCACGATCGTCGCGCCCGGCGGGATGTCCTCCCAGTACGTGATGGACAGCCCCACGATGCTGACGCCGACCCCGATCCCGCTGGCCACGGCCATCGTGCGGGCGAACGACCCGGCGAGCAGCTGCGCGACGGCGACGGGGACGATCATGAGCGCCGACACGAGCAGCAGCCCGACGACGCGCATCGCGATCGTGACGGTGAGCGCGGACATCGTCGCGACCACCATGTTGAGCGCGGTGACGGGCAGACCGGAGCCGCGGGCGAACTCCTCGTCGTGGCTGACGGCGAACAGCACGTGCCGCAGGCCGAGCCCGACGGCGAGCACCCCGACGGCCAGCCCCACGGTCCACCACAGGTCCCTGGTCGAGACGGTCGAGATGGACCCGAACAGGTAGGACACGAGGTTGGCGTTGGTGCCGCCCGCGAGCTTGATGAGCAGCACGCCGCCCGCGATGCCGCCGTAGAACATCAGCGCGAGCGCGAGGTCGCCGGAGGTGCGGCCGCGGGCGCGCACCCACTCGATGACGACCGAGCCGATGATCGCCGCGACGACCGCGCCCGGGACGGCGAGCGTGTCCTGCGGGACCAGCCCGGCCCACGTGCCGACCAGCCAGCCCAGGGCGACGCCCGTGAGCGCGACGTGCCCGATGCCGTCCCCCATGAGGGCGAGCCGCCGCTGGACGAGGAACGTCCCGACGACGGGCGCCGCGGCGCCGACCAGGACCGCCGCGAGCAGGGCGCGCTGCATCAGCGGGGACGACAGCATCGACCCGAGGGTCTCGAACCAGGTCACGGGAGGACCTCCATCGACAGCCCGGTCGACCCGGCCTCGGGCGGCGGGGGGTCGGCGTGCGGGTGGGTGTGCTCGTGGCCGGCGCCGGCGTGCTCGCCGCGCGCGGTCGGCGGCGGGCCGTCGTAGACCACGCGGCCGTGCCGCAGGGCGACGGCCCGGTCGATGAGGTCGGCGAACGCCCCGAGCTCGTGCAGGATGACCAGGACGGTCCCGCCCGCGCGCTGCCGCTCGCGCACCGTGGCGACGAACGTCTCCTGCGTCGGCAGGTCGATGCCGGAGGTCGGCTCGTCCAGCACGAGCAGCTCGGGGTCGCGCACCAGGGCGCGCGCGATGAGCACCCGCTGCTGCTGCCCGCCGGACATCTGGAGCACCGACCGGCGCGCGTGCCCGGCCATGCCGACCTCGTCCAGCGCGGCCAGCGCGCGGCGGCGCGCGTCGCGGGGCGGGCGGAGCCGGCGGCCGTGCACCAGGCCGGACATGACGACCTCGAGCGCGGTCGCGGGGACGCCCGCACCGACGGGCAGGCGCTGCGGCACGTAGCCGACCCGCTCCCACGGGACGCCCGCGCCGAGCGGTGCCCCGAGCAGGTGGACCTCGCCGGCGGTGCGCGGGACGATGCCGAGCAGCGCCCGCACCAGCGTCGACTTGCCGGAGCCGTTCGCGCCCAGCAGCGCGACGACCTCGCCGCGCTCGACGCGCAGCCCCACGCCGGTCAGGATCGGCTGGCCCCCGAGGACCACGTCGACCCCGGTGGCCGAGACGGCGGGCACGGCCCCGGGCGGCTGCGGCGCGCCGGAGGGTCGCCGGGCGGGGTCGGCCGGGGCCGCCGGGGGGCCGGCGGGGCGGTCCGGTGCGTCGGTCATGCGCACGAGAGTGCCGTACGCAGCGTCTCCAGGTTGGTCTTCGCGACGGAGACGTAGTCCTGCGTGTCGTCCGTGAGCCCCTCGAGCGGGTCCAGCACAGCGGTCTGGACGCCCAGCTCGTCGGCGAGCGTCTCGGCCACCTTCGGGCTCGCGAGGGTCTCGAAGAAGATCGTCGTCACGCCCTCGTCGCGCACCACGTCGCCCACCTCGGCCAGGCGCGCCGGCGACGGCTCGCCCTCGGGGTCGATGCCGGAGATGCCGACCTGCTCGAGGTCGTAGCGGTCCGCGAGGTAGGAGAACGCCTCGTGCGTGGTGACGATGGTGCGGCTCTCGCAGGTCGCGAGCCCGGCCGCGTACTCGTCGTCCAGGTCGGTCATGGCCTGCGCGAACGTGCGGGCGTTCGCCTCGAACTCGTCCGCGTGGTCGGGGTCGAGCTCGCCGAGCTGCGCGGCGACGTCGTCGGCCACGGCGGGCAGCCGGCTGGGGTCCAGCCAGAAGTGCGGGTCGAGGGAGCCGTGGTCGTGCTCCTCCTCGCCGTGCTCGTCGTCCGCGTGCCCCTCGCCGTCCTCGGTGTGCTCCGCGGCGTGCAGCTCGGTGTCCTGCGCGGCGTCGACGACGTGGCCCGGCGGGTTCGCCTCGACGGCGTCGTCGACGGCGGCCTGGAACTGCGAGAGGTACACGACGAGGTCGGCGCGCCCGACCTGGTCGACCTGCGCGGGGGAGAGCTCGAGGTCGTGCGGCTCGGCCCCGGGCGGCGTCAGGGACTCGACGGAGACGAGGTCACCGCCCACCTGCTCGGCGACGTACTGCAGCGGGTAGAACGACGCGAGCACCTGGACGCCGCCGGAGTCGCCCGACCCGTCCGACCCGCCGGACCCGCCGGACGAGCAGGCGGACAGCACGAGCACCGCCGCTGCGGCCGTGGCGGCAGCGGGGGCGAGGGTCGACAGGGTGCGGCGGCGAGTGGACATGAGAGCCATTCTCGTTGTGTTGAGAACGAGTGTCAAAACACGACGTCCCGGGTGCGGGTGCCGCCCGGTAGCCTTGCTCGCGATCACCCTCCCGCGTCACCCAGGCGCGGCGACCCCCGGCACCAGGAGCACTCACCGTGGCAGCACCCTCCCGTCTCGACTCCGTCGTCTCCCTCGCCAAGCGGCGCGGCTTCGTCTTCCAGAGCGGGGAGATCTACGGCGGCTCCCGCTCCGCGTGGGACTACGGGCCGCTCGGCGTCGAGCTCAAGGAGAACATCAAGAAGCAGTGGTGGCGCACCGTCGTGCAGGGCCGCGACGACGTCGTCGGGCTCGACTCGGCCGTCATCCTGCCCCGCCAGGTGTGGGTCGCCTCCGGCCACGTCGGCGTCTTCACCGACCCGCTCACCGAGTGCCTCTCGTGCCACAAGCGGTTCCGCGAGGACCAGATGATCGAGGAGTTCGAGGAGAAGAAGGGCCGCGCCCCCGAGGGCGGCCTCGCCGAGATCGCCTGCCCGAACTGCGGCACCCGCGGCCAGTGGACCGAGCCGCGCGACTTCAACATGATGCTCAAGACCTACCTCGGCCCCGTCGAGGACGAGTCCGGCCTGCACTACCTGCGGCCCGAGACCGCCCAGGGCATCTTCGTGAACTTCGCCAACGTGCTGACCACGGCCCGCAAGAAGCCGCCGTTCGGCATCGGCCAGATCGGCAAGTCGTTCCGCAACGAGATCACCCCCGGCAACTTCATCTTCCGGACCCGCGAGTTCGAGCAGATGGAGATGGAGTTCTTCGTCGAGCCCGGCACGGACGAGACCTGGCACCAGTACTGGATCGACCAGCGCACCGACTGGTACGTCGACCTGGGCATCTCGCGCGAGAACCTGCGGCACTACGAGCACCCGGCCGAGAAGCTCTCGCACTACTCCAAGCGCACCGTCGACATCGAGTACCGCTTCGGCTTCAGCGGCTCGGAGTGGGGCGAGCTCGAGGGCATCGCGAACCGCACCGACTTCGACCTGTCGACGCACTCGAAGCACTCCGGCCAGGACCTGTCGTACTTCGACCAGACCAAGGACGAGCGCTGGGTGCCGTACGTCATCGAGCCGGCCGCAGGCCTGACCCGGTCGCTCATGGCGTTCCTCGTCGAGTCGTACCACGAGGACGAGGCCCCCAACGCGAAGGGCGGCGTCGACAAGCGCACCGTGCTGCGCCTCGACCCGCGCCTGGCGCCCGTCAAGGCCGCGGTGCTGCCGCTGTCCCGCAACGAGGCGCTCTCGCCCAAGGCCCGCGACCTCGCCGCGGAGCTCCGGAGGTCCTGGAACGTCGACTTCGACGACGCCGGCGCCATCGGCCGCCGGTACCGCCGCCAGGACGAGATCGGCACGCCGTTCTGCATCACCGTGGACTTCGACACGCTCGAGGACCAGGCCGTCACGATCCGGCACCGCGACGACATGACGCAGGAGCGGGTCGCGCTGGACCAGGTGACCGGCTACCTCGCGCAGCGGCTCGTCGGGGCCTGAGCCCCGCGCGTGCACACCCACGGCCACCACGCGGGCGGTGACGTCCCCGACCTCCGGGTCGGGCGGCGGGCCCGCGTGGTGGTCGTCCTCCTGCTGGCCGTCGCCGCGGTCGCGACGCTGGCCGGCCTGGCGTGGCTGTGGCCGCGCACCGCGACCCCCGTGCTCGACACGACGCCCGAGGGCTCGTCGTACCAGGTCGTGACGGTCACGGACACCGACCTGCTCGCGGACGCGCAGACGGGTCCTGCGCTGCTGGCCGAGACGGCGGCGGGGGAGACCGTCACCGTGCAGGTCGCCCCGGAGTACCTCGACGTCGTGAGCGCGGGGGACCGCATCCGCGTCCTCGCGCTGCCGCAGGTGACCGGAGCGGCGCCGTACGTGTTCGTCGACCTGGTGCGCGGCCCGCCGATGGCCCTGCTCGCCGGGGTGCTGGTGGTGCTGGTGCTGGCCGTCGCGCGACTGCGGGGCGTCGGTGCGCTGCTGGGCCTCGCCGTGTCCGTGGCCGGGGTGCTCGGGTTCACCGTCCCGGCGCTGCTGGCCGGGAAGCCCGCGCTGCCGGTCGCGCTCGTCACCGCCGCGGCGCTGCTGTACGTGCTGCTGTACCTCGCGCACGGGGTCTCGGTCCGCACGTCCGTCGCGCTGCTCGGCACGCTCGGCGGGCTGTTCGCGACCGGGCTGCTCGCCACCTGGGCCACCGGGGCGACCCACCTCACGGGGCTGAGCGGCGAGCACGCGCTCGACCTGCTGTCGCTCGCCCCCGACGCGAGCCTGCGCGGCATCCTGCTGTGCGGGATCGTGCTGGCCGGCCGCGGCGTGCTCAACGACGTGACGATCACGCAGGCGTCCGCGGTGTGGGAGCTGCGCGCGGTCTCGCCCGCGGCGACCCGGCGCGAGCTGTTCGCCGGCGGCATGCGGATCGGCCGCGACCACATCGCGTCCACGGTCTACACGGTGGCGTTCGCGTACCTCGGGGCGGCGCTGCCGCTCGTGCTGCTGGTCGCGATGTCCGACCGCACGCTGCTCGACTCGCTGACGTCCGGGGAGATCGCGGAGGAGGTCGTCCGGACGATGGTCGGGTCGATCGGGCTGGTCCTCGCGATCCCCCTGACGACGGCCGTGGCGGCGGCCCTGGTGCCGGGCCCCGCGCCCGCACCGGCCCCGACCGTGCAGACCCCGCCCGCGCAGACCCCGTCCGCTCAGACCTCGTCCGCGCCGGCCTCGACCGCGCCGGCCTCGACCGCGCCCGACGGAACCGGACCCGCTCTGCCCTGACCGGACCCGCGTCCCCGGGTGTCCCCGCTCGAGGTTGCAGCAGATGTGGGGTTCCGCGGCCGGAAACCCACATCTGCTGCACCCTCGACGAGCTCGAGCGGGCTCGGGCTCGGGCTCGGGCGGGCGCGGTCAGCCCGGGTGGCCGGGGGCGTCGACCTCGGCGACCGCGTGGACGTGGGCGTGCGCGTGGCCGTCGGGGGCCGCGTGCCGGGCCGGCGCCGCGCCGGAGCGCGTGACGACCAGCGCCGCGATCGCGGTCGTCAGCGGGATCGCCAGCACGAGGCCGATGGACCCGACCATCGTGCGGACGATCTCCTCCGCGAACTCCCCGCTGGTCAGCGTCGGCCCGAGCGGCAGCTGGTACAGCTCGAGCAGCAGCAGCACGGGCAGCGCGGCGCCGGTGTAGGCGAACGCGATCGTGTAGACGGTCGACGCGATGTGGTCCCGGCCGATCCGCATACCGCCGCGGAACAGCTCCGCCCGGGTGGCCGCCGGGGACGCCGCGCGCAGCTCCCACACCGCGGACGCCTGCGTGATCGTGACGTCGTTGAGCACGCCGAGGCCGGCCAGCACGAGCCCGCACAGGAACAGCCCGCGCAGGGACGTCGCGCCGCTGTCGCCCAGCAGCTGCGCGAGCCGGTAGGAGTCCTCGGTGCTGACGCCCGACAGTCGCGCCCACTCCGCCCCGAGCACCCCGAGCACCGTCGTGGCCGCGAGCCCCGCCAGCGTGCCGAGCAGCGCGGCGGACGTGCGCAGCGACAGCCCGTGGGCGAGGTACAGGACCACCACCATGATGAGCGTCGACGCGCTGAGCGCCACGACCACCGGGTTCTCGCCCCGGACGAGCGCCGGCAGCACGTACCCGCCGATGACGGCGAACGCGATGAGCAGCCCGATCAGCGCCCGCAGCCCGCGGCTGCGCGCGACGAGGATGATCGCCAGGGCGAACACGAGCGCGATCGTCACGAGCGGCAGCGTGCGGTCGTAGTCGTGCCACGCCCAGACCTCCGGGTCGGAGCCCGACGCGGGGTAGTGCTCGACGAGGATGCGCGTCCCCGCGGGCACGTCGTCGGCGGTGGTCGACGCCGTCGCCCACACCTCGACGTCCCGCCCGCGCTCCGGGCCGCTGGTCACGGTCGCGGACACCCGCAGGCAGGGGACCTCGGCCGGGATCGTCCCGTCCGGCTGCCGGTCCTCGACGGTGCCCTCGCACTGCTCGACGGACGTCCCCGTGACGGTCGCGGTGGGGTAGTCGAGGTCGACGGCGCTGATCGTGCGGTCGCTGTCGATCTCGCCGTGCGGCCAGGTCAGGGCCACGCCGACGCCGGCGGCGAGCACGAGCGGCAGCAGGATCGCGGCGATCAGACGACGGGTGCGCAGCGCGGTGGGGGTCGGCACGGAGGCGATTCTGCCGGGTCCGCCCCGCGCGCACCCGGCATGCGCCCCCGCACGGCCCCGCGCACCCGCCCGAGTCGCCGGCCCCGCGCACCCGCCGGCGGTACCGCCCGCGCCCCCGCCCGGCCCCGCGCACCCGCCCGGCCCGCCGCCCCGCGCGCCCGCGCCGGGCGCTGGGGGACAATCGACGTATGACCGCTGTCCCCGCCGCCCCGGCCGCGCCCGCGACCGACCGCACCGTGCTGCCCCCGCTGCGCATCGGGCCGCTGTCCGTCGACACCCCCGTGGTGCTCGCCCCGATGGCCGGCGTGACGAACGCGGCGTTCCGGCGGCTGTGCCGGGAGTCGGGCGCCGGGCTGTACGTCGCGGAGATGGTGACGTCGCGCGCGCTGGTCGAGCGGGGTGAGGAGTCGATGCGGATCATCTCGCACGCCCCGGACGAGCGGCCGCGCTCCGTGCAGGTGTACGGCGTGGACCCGGCGACCGTCGGTGCGGCGGTGCACCTGATCGCGTCGGAGGACCGCGCCGACCACGTCGACCTGAACTTCGGGTGCCCGGTGCCGAAGGTCACGCGGCGCGGCGGCGGCTCGGCCCTGCCGTGGAAGCGCGAGCTGTTCGAGTCGATCCTGCGCGCCGCCGTCGACGCGGCGCGCCCCTACGGCGTCCCGGTGACCGTGAAGATGCGCAAGGGCATCGACGAGGACCACCTGACGTACCTGGAGGCCGGCCTGGTCGCCCAGGACCTGGGCGTCGCGGCGGTGGCGCTGCACGCGCGGACGGCCGAGCAGTACTACTCCGGCACGGCCGACTGGGAGGCGATCGCCCGCCTCAAGGAGACCGTGACCGACATCCCGGTGCTCGGCAACGGGGACATCTGGTCCGCCGAGGACGCGCTGGAGATGGTGCGGCGGACGGGGTGCGACGGCGTGGTCGTCGGGCGCGGCTGCCAGGGTCGGCCGTGGCTGTTCGCGGACCTCGCGGCGGCGTTCGCCGGGTCCCCGGAGCGCATCCGGCCGGGCGCCCGCTACGTGGCGCAGGTCATCCGGCGGCACGCCGAGCTCATGGTCGAGCACTTCGGCGACGAGGGGAAGGCCCTGCGCGAGCTCCGCAAGCACATGGCCTGGTACTGGAAGGGCTACGTGGTCGGCGGGGAGCAGCGGGCGGCGCTCGGGCTCGTGTCGTCCCTCGCGGAGCTCGACGACCGGCTGGCGGCCCTCGACCTGGACCAGCCGTACCCGGGCGAGGCCGCCGAGGGCCAGCGCGGCCGGGCCGGCACGCCGAAGCGCCCGCACCTGCCGGACGGCTGGCTGGACTCCCGCGAGCTGTCCGAGGACTTCCGCCAGGCCCTGCACGAGGCCGAGCTCAGCGTCTCCGGCGGCTGACCCGCCCCGACCCGCCCCCGACCGCGCGCCCGCGCCCGTCCGCGCGCTGTCGAGTGCACCGAGAGTCCAGGACACGCCCGGATCCGCGCGCGAGCACTCGGCGTGTCCTGGACTCTCGGCGGCCTGCACGTGGGTACGCGGGGCGCGTGCCGGCCCTGCGCTGCGGCCGCGGTGGCCTCTCGACCCGACCGCGGTCCGGGTCGAGAGGCCAGGACACGCCCGGTATGCGCGCGATCGATCGGCGTGTCCTGGACTCTCGGTGGGTCTGCACGCGGGGACGAGCACGCGGGCGGGTGCGCGAGCATGCGGGCAGCG
>NZ_JBCLVN010000078.1:0-2804 GCF_039548315.1 Cellulomonas olei | reverse complement strand
CCCGGTTCTGCTTGCCGAGCGTGTGGCCCCACTGGTTCGGTCGACGCTTCGCGTGGTACGTGTGCAGCAGCAGCGCGGGGTGGCCGTCGTGCGTGAACGGCTGGCCGGGCTCGGAGTCGATCATGTGCTCGACCTGCATCGCGGCCTCGGTGAAGGCCTTGTTGCGGAGCTTGCCGCCGGGCTGGGACGTCCTCATGTCGAACTTCACCGAGTGCCCGCCGGCGCCCGGGGTCGCCCAGACCTTCACCTTGCGGCGGAAGTCGCGGTGCCAGGCGTCGACCAGCGGCATCCAGTACAGGGCCTCGTCGTCGTCGTCACGGGCCGGCGACGGGTCGACGCCGAACCAGGCGACCGAGTAGTCCGCGAACGCCTTGCGGACCACGGCGTCGACCTCGGGGCGAGGAGCGAGCCAGCCCTTGCCGCGAGCGCCGTGCGGCGCCTGCCATATGCCCAGGACGAAGGTGTGCCCATCGCTGAGCCGGCAGGCGACGAGGCCGGTCGCGTCGGTCGACTTCGAGCAGTCCAGGAACATTGCGATCCGGTCGCCCGGCTCGATCGACTTCGAGGCGTCCGAGAGCCGCTTGAAGTTCTCCGGCTCGACCCAGGCGTCCTCGGCTGCGGCCAGGCCGTTGTAGTAGAACCTGATCGAGTCGCCGACCGGGGTGCGCTCGTCGAGCATCTCGTCGGACAGTCGCTGCAAGTCCGCCCACGGGGCGTCTGAGTACGCCGCCGCCAGGCCTCTGAGCCGGTCCGCCTCGTCGTAGACGTTCGTGGCCGGCGGGGCCTCGATCGAGTCGTACAGGATGTCCCGCTTGCCGCGGCCGGCCATCTGGGACTGCCAGGCCTGGAACGACCGCTCGGCGACCGAGTCCATGCCCTCCTGGTGGGCGTTGGTCAGCTCGACCAGCCGCGCCTGGATGTAGGACGGGGACTTCGCGACGTTGCGGCGTGCGGTGTCGGCGACCTTGTGCCCGCCGGAGGACTCGGTCATGTGGTGCGACTCGTTCAGGAAGATCGCCGTCGCCGGGTCGCCCTCGCTGGACCTCTCGGAGAAGGTCAGCAGCTCGATGCGGCCGGTGTCCGCGGTCGTGCGCGTCTCGCCGGTGTCGATGCCGAACTCGTCCTGCATCTCCTCGGAGACCATCGCGTTCGCCACGCGCAGTAGGTCCGCGGCCTGCGCCTGCGAGTTCGCGGCGATCTGCACCAGCGCCAGGCCGCGGGACTCCCCGACCGGCCGGCCGTCGGCGACGCCGGCGTACTGCACCGGCCCGCACAGCTCCGTCAGCGACATCGCCCCGCCGAACGGGTCCTTGCCGGTGCCCTTCGCGCCGCGCTTGACGCCCGAGCGATACAGCCAGCGGCCGGACTCGACGTCCAGGGCGTACCACAGGATCATCCAGCGCTTCTGCCCCGGGGTGTACCGCCACGGCCGCCCGGTCAGCGGGTGCAGCAGCCGGGCCTCGCCCCACCGGATGAGCTGCGGGCCCAGGGTCGGCGGCAGCAGCCGCACGCGCTCCGGGTGGTTCCACGGCAGACTCGGGTCACCGGGCCACGGGATCGAGCACCATGCCCCGGTCGCCGGGTCGACCTGGTAGCCCGGCAGCAGCTCGCTAGTCGAGGACGCTGCGGACGTCGTCAAGGCTCGTCACCCCGGCCAGGCCCTCGCCGGTCGGCGCGACCGGCGGGGCGACCTCCCAGCGCAACCGCAGCAGCGCGAGGTCCGTCAGACCGAGCCGGTCGGAGAACTGGCGCGCCTCCTTGGCGTCCTTGATGCTCCCGAGCTCGGCCGCAGCCTTGTGCCGCGTGTACTGCGCGACGTCGCGCGTCCAGCGCAGCTTCTCCCACTGCGTTGCCATCGGCGTGGCCCACAGCTGCCGCCAGATCGTCCGCTCGAGCGCCGCGAGCGCCGCGATCTCCGCGCGGAGCGTGGCGATCTCCCGCTCGGCGGCCGCGAGCCTGTCCGCGAGGCGGCGGACCTTGCGGCCGTCCTTCTCCTCGGCCCACTCGTCGCGCAGCTTCGCGGCCCGCTCCTCGAGGTACGGCAGCAGCCCGGTCAGGCGCGGATCGTCGGGCAGCGGGAACTTCGGCGCGCGACCCTGCCGACCGATCGCCGGCAGCTGCTTCAGCGCGATCGTGGCGTTGCGCCGCGAGCGCTTGCTCGCCGGCTTCGGCGCCGGACCCCTCCCGGCCATCAGCGGGCCCGCCCAGCGGCCGGGCGGCCGGGCTCGGCCGCGAAGCCGATCGGCTGCGGCTCGGCACGCTCGACGAGCGCGTCGACCTGGGTGTCTCGCTCGACGGCCGCCTCGTGCCGCGCGCGCGTGACGTCCAGGGTGAGGGAGAGCCGGATCCGCATGGCGCCTCCCTCGGTGTTCGTGCAGGTCAGCGGAGATGGGACAGTCCAGAACGCCCAGACCCGTACACAGCGGCGCCCCCTAACCCCACCGTGTGCCGACCCTTGCCGGGGGGAGGGGGTCACCCCCCGGGTCGCGGCTCGACCACAGTGCTCTACGAGCGTGGAGCCGAACTCGACACTGCGCTCGGATGCGGCCTCGGCGCGCGCAACCGGCCATGCTTCGCCCGCGCGGCCACGGCGTGCGCTGCGGTCTTCTCCCGGTGACATGGCCCGCAGGCCGCGCGAGCGTTCTCGTCGGTGTCAGGACCTCCGTCCGCGAGCTCGACTACGTGATCCATCTCCTCGGCGGCTCCGGTGCAGCGCGGCCCTCGGATCTGGCACTGGTAGTCATCGCGGGCGAACACACGCAGGCGCCTCGCCCGGTGCGCTGCCGTGCTCGTGCGCGATCGCC
>NZ_JBCLVN010000077.1:0-16265 GCF_039548315.1 Cellulomonas olei | reverse complement strand
GGGCGAACACACGCAGGCGCCTCGCCCGGTGCGCTGCCGTGCTCGTGCGCGATCGCCCGCCGCGGACCCAGGCCATCTCGAACCTCCCGGTCCGGCGTCCTCCCGCGGCCCCCGTGCCCGCTCGGCTCACCGGGCCAGGTGACAACCCGCAGGTGTCGGGCCTCCGCGACGAGCTCGGGAGGGGGTATGGCGAAGGCCCGGACCGCGCGGTCAGGGCCTTCGTCTGGGCACGACGTACCCACTGGGGTGCAGGCTACCTGTGGAAAACAGTCGGCGTCAACGCGGGCGGACGACGGCGGCCGGTCGGGGTCGTACCCGCGTCGGTGCGGTCCTCGCAGTCCGCCGCGAGCGACGGGATGGCGTGGGCGCGGCCGTGGCACCGGCAGTGCCACGGCGTCGTCCCGTGCCCGACGCGGGGCGGCTCGCCGTGGGCGGTCACGACGGCGCTCCAGCGGTGGCCGGCGCGGGCGCCGCGGTGTCGACGGGCAGGAGCCGCGCGGCGAGCCAGTCCCACTCGCGATCGGGCCACGCCGGGTGCCCGCCGACGGTGTGCCCGCATTCGTTCGGCGGGGGCTCGCAGTTCGTGCCGCGACAGACCACCATCGGGTCACGCAGTGCCTCGCCGCCGGACCCTGGCCGCGGGCCGCGGGCGTACACGGTGAGGGTCAGGTCGCCGCCCGTCGGGCGCCGCTCGCTGCGACCGTGGCACCACGGGCACAGCGCCTCGAGCACCTGCCCGTCGGCCAGCTCGCCGAGGTGCGCGGCGACGGCGTCAGCGAGGCGATGCAGCTGCTCCGCGACCCACGCCTCGGTGGTGTCGTTGGCGTCCTGGGCGACCTTGAGCCACGTGCGGGCGTGGCTCAGGTAGGGGCGCGGGTCGACGTGAAGCGACGCCGAGGCGTCCAGGCGCTCGACGCCCGCGATCTGAGCGACCGTCTCGGCGACCTCCGCGCACACCGACACGAACCGAGCCAGCAGGTCCAGCAGGTCCAGCGGCGCCGGCGCGGCCAGCCGGCGCGGGCTCGTACCCGGCACGCCGAGCTCGACCAACGGGCGCCACGCGTCGATCAGGTAGCGGGTGTCCTCGGCGATCTGCCTGCCGAGCCGGGTGGTGCTCATCGGGTCTCTCCCTGGTTCGTGCTGCTCGGTGAGATCGTCGTGCTCGCGCTGGTGCTCCTGCCCCGTCCCCGCTTTCCCCTGCTGCCACGGCGACGTCGGACGGCGGGCTCGGTCGTGCTGACCGGCGGCGGCTGGGCGGCGGGCGCCGCGCGACCCAGCCCTTTCCTTCCAGACCCAGCCCTGCCCGACCCGTCCCGTCCCGGCCCGGCATCTCCGGATCCCGGAGGCTGGCGATCTGCCGGAACCTGCCGGACCTGCCGGGCGGCGGGCGCCTCGCGCTCCGGGCGCGTCTCACGCTGCTCCGGTGCTGCGACGGGCGACGCCGGCGCGGTCGCGGGCCGCGCTGCACCCGTGGGTGCTGCTGCGGCCGCGCCCGGAGCCGGGCGTCCGGCGGGGATCGGCTTGGTGCCGGCGGGCGCCAGCGCGGGCGGGGTCAGGCCGTGCTGGCGCAGGATCGCGGCGTGGCCGGCCAGCCACTCGCGCGTCGCGGGCGACCAGTACGGGGTGGGCGGCGCCGGGCGGAGCGGGTGCACCGCGTCCGCGGCGGCGAGGCCGGCGTCCGGCGCGAGCCCGCGCGACAGCAGTCCGCGCGCGGCGTTGCAGCCGCCGCACGCCACGACCGAGGTCTCCCACGTCGCCGGGCGGCCGGGTGGTCGGTGGTCGTAGGTCCCGCCCTTCGCGCCGCGCCGGTCCGACCAGCGCACCGTCAGCCCGCAGTACCTGCAAGCGTCGCCGTCGCGCATCCGGACCGGGACCGTCAGGTTCGGGTCGCCGTTGTCGGCCTTGCGCTGGCGGTCCCACTCGATCTCCGCCGCCGTCTTCACGTGCACGAAGTTCGGGTCGTTGATCACCTGGAACGCGCGCCGGCCGCCGTCGAGCTCGACGACCTGCCCGAGACCCGCGAACGTGCACTGGTCCCACAGCAACTCGAGGTGCTCGCGGTCGTTCATCGCGAGCATCAGGCACGCCGAGAATGGCACGTGGTACGTGTCGTTCGGGTTCGGCGCGAGGTACGACGTCACGCGCGAGAAGAACCCCCACACCTCGATGACGGACCGTAGGGGGTCCGCCCGCGGGTGCTCCACAACGGCGAGCACTCGCGGGTCGAACACCGCGGTGTCGCCCTCCTTCTTCCACGCCATGAGGTGGGGTTGTCCCTTCCCGTCGTCAGTCCGAGCACCGGCACTCGCCGGTCAGCTGGTTGATCACGCCGCCGCACGACCCGCACCGCTCAGGCGCCAGCCGCAGGGAAGCCCTGCTCGTCGTCTCGTCCATCCGTCTCACCTCCTTCCCCGGTCTCGAGCCGGCACGGGCACCGCGACCAGCCATCCGCAGCGAGCGCGTCCGCGAGCGCCGCGGTGCTCAGACCGTCCGGGTGCCGGGCGGACAGCCGGTTGATGGCGCGACGCAGCTCGGCCGCGACGTCCGGCGACGCCGGTCGGGGGTCAGCCATCGGTCACCGGCTTCCGGCGTGCGCACTGACCGCACCGGTCCTCCTCGGCCGCGTAGTCCCACAGCAGGCGCTCTGGGGCGAGGATGGTCCGGCCGCACAGCGTGATCGGGGCACGGCCGGCGCCGGCGAGGACCCTGACCGAGCCCGAGTCCAGGTGGGTCTTCCCGGGCCACGGGCCGCGGATCGCAGCCCCCGGGCGGGCGCTCACGGCTGCTCGCCTCCCTCGACCTCGCGCCACTCCACCACGGGCTCGACGGGGTCCGTGGACCACATCTGGAGGAGGCGCGGGTCGGGGCCCCAGCCCTCGGAGGCCACGCGTTGCTGATGCTTGCGGGCCGACTTCAGCGCATCCGTCGCGTTCGAGCCCGTGTCCTGCCAGCAGCGGCCGTCGGCATCGACCACGCGGTATCGCTCGTGCGGGCGCAAGGCGGGCGTGGCGGCGTCACCCCGGGCGGCGAGGATGCGCTCGCCGAGCTCGCACGCCAGGCCGTCCATCACGGACGGCGAGAACGTCTCGCCCAGGAGGTCGGTCAGCGCGTCACCGACCACGCGTGCCAGCGCCTCCCGGTCCAACGCCGCCCCGGCGGCGTTGAGCGTGCGCGCGACCCACTCGGCATCGCGGTCGGTGATGTGCTCTCCCGTGCTGGTCTGCACCGCGATCGAGGTCGCCGTCTCGGCGCGCGCTCCCCATGTCCGCGTCGTCGGGTCCGGGTGCCGGTCGCACCGGTCGCCCGCCACGGACGGCTGCGGGGTGTCCGGGCGGAACAGGACCGTCAGGGGCCCGTGGTCCTCGATGATCTCCTCGGGGCCGGCAGGCAGCCCCTCGGGTGCGCGGTCGGGGCGTCCGGTGCTGTTCATGCTGTTCGCTCCCTCGGGGTCATCTGGCTCGTGCTCGGGTTCGGGTGGCCGGCGCGGCGCCAGGGCGCGCAGGTCGCGTCGCACAGGGGGCCGGCGAGGTACAGGCGGCCGGGGCGCTCGGGGTGGTTCATGCAGGGCTGCGATGGGGGCGCCGCGGTTCCCGGGTCGCTCCGCAGCAGTTCGACGGCGGCTGCCCAGGTGGCCATCGACGGGTCACGGGTCAGTCCGGCCTCGCGCCAGACCCGGCCGCGGGTACCGCCCCCGCGCTCGATGGCGGACCGGTGCAGTCCGAGGCGACGCACTGTGTCCGCGAGCGCCGCTGCCTTCCTCGCGCGGTTGTCGCGGGCGTGGGGGGCGTTCGCGTAGTCGGGGCTCATCGGGGCGCCTTGGCGAGCAGCTCGTCGAGGCGCTGGGCGTACCGTGCGGCGGCGGTGGTCGGGTCCCAGGCGTGAACGGCGACGGGGAGCGGTTCGAGGTCGTCGACGTCCCAGGTCTCGTGCGTCGCGGACATCAGCTCGGCGCGCTCGGTGAGCAGGATGCGGGAGTCGGCTTCCTTCACCTCCGGGGGGCGCTCGCCGTTGTGGCGTGCGATGAGTTCTGCGAGGCCGAAGTGGTGGGCGATGGCCGACATGACGCGGTCCTCGGCTGCCCGGTACTCGGGCATGTGCACCTTGAGCGGTCGGATCATGTCGCCGACGTAGGCCTCGGTTGCGTCGTGGAGCAGGGCCATGAGTGCGAGTTCGCGGCTGTGCTGGTGCTCGACGTACTCGCTCATCAGGACGCAGTGCTCGGCGACGGAGTAGAAGCGGTCGACGTGGCCGTTGTAGCGGCAGAGCATCCCCAGGGCGTGGGCGATGTCGATGGGGACGACGTCGGCGGGGGCCGGGTCCATCGGGTAGAACCGGCGGCCGGTGTAGGTCTGCATCCACGCGCCCCGCTGCCACGTCGGGCCGGGGCTGGTCTCGGTCGTCATGCGTTCCCCCGGGGGTCGGGTTCGGTCGGGTGCTCGGGGCTGTGGCCGAACACCCGCAGGTGCGCGCGGCGGCCGCTCGGGGTGTCGGTGAACTTCGCTCGGGCGCCCGTGGTCGTGGACGGCTGGCACTTGCCGCACTCGATCGGGGTGGGCTCGTCGTAGATCACGAGGCCCTCGCTTCCGGGCGGCGGGCAGTCGCGGCCGGCACTGCGAGGCGCCGGCGGGTGCGGTAGACGGTCTCGGTGCACAGGCCGAGGAGGTCAGCGATCTGGCTGTCGCTCATGCCGGCGTCGACCATGCGAGGGACGGCGAGGTCGCGCTCCGTGCGGGTCAGGGTCACGGGTCGGCCGGCGACGGCGCGCTCGACGGCGACCTCGTCGACGGCGACAGGAGCGGGCTCTGCCGGGTCCTCGATCGAGTCCTCGTCCCACGCGGCGGGCGGCTCCCAGCCGAGCGCCGTGGCGCGCTCGAGCGCGCGGGTCGACGGGCCGGGGACGTCCGCGAGGTCCCGGTACGCGGTGCGCACCGCCGCCCACACGCTCGTCAGGGCCGTGGCGTTCTGCCCGGCGCGGACGTGGTGCAGGGTCATCAACGGCACGCCGGTCACGGCGGACAGGGCGCGCATCTCCCATCCGACCCGCGACAGCGCACGCAGCCGGCGGACGGTGGACAGCGACCCGACACGTCCCGCGGTCGGGTCGCGCAGCTCCGCGAGCGCGTGGGCGGTCACGTGGGCGATCCGGCCCGGGCCCGCGCCGGCGCGGTGACGGACCAGGATAGCGTGGACGGTGTCGCGGGGCAGGCCAGACGCGGAGGCGATCGCGAGGTCGGTCCAGCCGCGGCGCAGGACCTCCCCGAGGGCGTCCCACGCCTGCTCGCGCGGGGCGCGGGGGTACAGGCCGGCGCGGTTGGCCTTCGTGAGCTTCGCGTGGCGGGCGCGGCATGACACGCACCGGCAGCGGCTGGTGAGCGCACCGGGCTTGCGGGTGCAGGTCGGGGCGGTCACGGCGCGCCCCGCACGTCCGCGAGCGCCTCGTCGAGGCGGGCGGGGGTGACCAGGACGGTGCGGGCCTTGGACCCGTCAGACGGGCCGACGATGCCGTGTGCCTCGAGGGCGTTCATCAGGTCGCCGGCGCGGGCGAACCCGACGCGGAGCTTGCGCTGGAGCATCGACGTGGACCCGAACTGGGTGCGGACGACGAGCTCGGCTGCCTGCGCGAGCCGGTGGGTCTCCTCGTCGTCCTGGCCGTCCGGGGTCAGGCGGGGGATGCCGTCGTCGGTCAGGACGTACAGGCCGGTCGCGTGGCGCAGGTCCAGGCCGCCGGGCGGGGTGCGGTTGGTGTGGGAGCTGAGGCGCTCGATCCACGCCTCGCGCCACACCTTCGCGGCCGCGAGGTCGTCCTCGTCGGCGCGGAGCTGGGTGAGCAGGCCGAGGAACGACTCGCCGCAGGAGATCCGCCAGACGCGGGCGGGCTCGGGGACACGGTCGACGACGAGCGGGCGGCCGTAGGCGCGCTGCGCCGCGGCGAACCGCTTGAGGTGCTCGGACTGGAACCACGCCTCGCCGGTGGCGTCCGATCCCTCGAGGCGGCCCACGAACATGCCGCGCAGGTCCGGGAACGTCTCCTCGGGGGTCATCCGCGCGAGGGTCAGGGAGTTCCCGTCGAGCAGTCCTCCGACGTCGGTGAACGTCACCTCGGAGTCCGTCATGCGGATCTCGAGCTGCGTCTCCTCGCCCCGGGAGGGAGACGGGAACACCGTCAGGACCTGCGTGATCTCGTCGGGGTGCAGGTCCAGGACGTCGCCGTCCCCGTCGGACTCGATCAGCGACACCAGGGCCAGGCCGATCGTCGACCGGTCGGTCGCGGACACCTCGACGTTCACGCCGTAGGGCGTGAGGCGGACGCGCCGCAGGAACGGGTCGTCCTTGTCGCGGGAGGCGTGCGGGATGACCGCCTGCAGGGCCGCGCGCAAGTCAGCGAGGTCGACGACGAGGGAGCTCACGACGCACCGCCCGTCGGCGCCGTCTCGGCGCGCTCGAGCGGCGGGATCACCCGGTCCCGCGTGATCAGGTTGTACAAGCGCTGCACCCAGCGGGCGTCGCCCATCGCGGTGTGCCGCTCCTCCTCGGGGACCGGCGGCAGGCCCACCCACCCGGACAGCGCCTCGCTGCTCCACGGCGTGTCGATCTGCCAGGGCCGCACGACGGCGGACACGGGCTCGGGGTCCTGCATCGTCGTCGCGTCGACCGTCACCGCGGGGATGATCCCCGGGGCCGTGAACACCGCCTCCCCGAACCGGCCGTACAGGAAGCCGGCGGCCAGGGTCGCCACGTCGATCGGGCGGTAGTGCCACGCCGGCACGAGGCCGTGGCGGTGCAGCATCGGCTCGAGGACCCCGGTGTCGAACCCCGGGTTCGACCCGATCACGACCGCGCCGCGGGTCCACCGCTCGACGATCGCCGCGGCCGCGTACTCCGAGCGCAGCGCCGCTGCCGTCCTGATCTTCTCGGCCAGGGTCGAGGCCCCGTCGTCGGGCTCGGCGGCCGTGGGCGCGTACTTCGGGTGCCGCTCGTAGAACCGGCCGACCTTCAGCGCCTGCGGGTCGGCGCCACGCAGGTCGACGTCGGAGATGAAGAACGACGTGCCACGGCCGATGCCGTCCAGGTCCTCGGGCTCGACGCGGATCATCGCGACCTCCCACGCCCGGCGGTTCGGGGCCAGGGACGTCGTCTCGGTGTCCAGGAACACCAGCGGCGCGCTCACGCGGCACCGCCGGCAGGCTGCTCGACCTCGACGCCGTCGACGGTCACCGGCGCGCCGCACAGCGCGCACTGCCCCGACGTGGCGGAGTGGTCGTGGAGCTGCTTGGTCTGGTCGGCGTGGATCACCGACTCCCAGCAGTCCCCGTACGCGACCGCCGTCAGACGGTTCCCGGCCGGGTGGTTCAGGCGCCGGCACCGCGCGCGGGCCTTGGACGCCAGCGGGTGGTCCGACCCCAGGTGCCAGCGGGTGCTCGTGCGCGGGGGGCGGACCCGCCCGGACCTCACGCGGCCGCGGGCGATCGACTCCACGATCGTGCGCTGCCCGGCGCGGATCTCCTCCTGCTCCTGCGGGGTCAGCGCGAGCAGCGCCAGGCGACCCGAGACGTACACCTGGGTGCGCCCCACCCGCTCCGCGACGCCGGAGTCCGAGAGCCGGTAGACCACCTTCAGGCGGTTGAACGCGCGGGCCTCCTCGATCGGGTCCAGGGCGACGCGCTGCCCGTTCTCGGCGAGCATCGCGACGAGGACCTGGTCGGGCAGCATCTCCCGGCGGACCACGACGTCGACGTCCGCCCAGCCGAGCGCCTTGATCGCCGCCAGGCGCCGGTGCCCGCACACCACGACCAGGTGCGTGCCGTCCGCCGCACGGCGCGCGATGATCGGCTGCAGCAGCCCGACCTGACGGATCGAGTCCGCGAGCGCCTGGACGTCCGTGACCTCGTCGCGCGGGTTGTTCGGGTCCGGCTGCAGGTCGCGGGTGCGGACGCGGGCGAGCTGCGTGCCGGGGGTCGTGCGCACCGGCGGCGACGCCGGGACGGGCGCGGCGGCGGGCAGGGCGTCCGCGAGCGCCGCGTCGACGCTCTCGGGTGTGGTGGTCATGGTCAGGCCTCCTCGGATGTGGCGTGGGTGACGGTCGAGTCATTGGTGCCCTGGTAGGAGCGGGCCTTGCGGGGCAGTCCGTGGCGGGCCTGCAGGTCGGCGCGCTCGTCCTCGGTCATGCCGCCCCAGGTGCCCCACTCCGCGTGCGTCAGGGCGTGCGCCAGGCAGCCGCGGGTCAGGGGGCATGTGGCGCAGACGGCCTTCGCGGCCTCGTCGCGGGCGCGCTTGGAGGGGCCCCGCTCATCGTCGGCGTAGAAGAACAGCTCGGGGGCGGCGCGCGCGCAGGCCTGCCGGCCGTCGACGAACGGCAGGCCGGCGCGCGCCCACACGCGCGGCGCGGTCACGCGGCCGCCCTGCGCTCGGCGAGGAGCCGGCGGGCCCGCTCGTGGCCGGTGCGGGCGATCGCGACCTCGACGGCGTCCCACGACACGCCGCAGCGGGCGGCGGCACGGCGGGGGTCCTCCCCGGCAGCGACCAGGTGGGCCCACTCGTCGAGGTCGAGCGTCGCGCGCTTCTTCGCCGGTAGGACCCAGGCCTGCGGGGCGGGCGGTGTCGCCGTGGCGTCGTCGAGCTGCTCGGGGTCCCACGCGGCGGGCGGTGCCCAGCCCGCGGCCTCGGCGCGTGCACGGGCTCGCGCGGCGGCGATCTTCTCCCGGTGCGTCGCGTCGGGGGCGCGGCGGTCGCCGATCGCGTCGAACGCCGCGCGCACCGCGTCTGCCGTGCGGGCGAGCACCTTCGGGCGTCCGCGCAGCGCCGCGTCCAGGGCCTGGCGGTCGAGCCCGAAGTCCGTGGCGATCCGCGAGACGGACCAGCCCAGCGCGGTGAGGGCCTGCAGCCGCCGGCGGGTGCCGATCGCGTCGACCTCCGCGGACGCGGCGACGTCCGCCGGGGTCACGGCGAGGATCCGGTCGGCCGTCGCCCGGTGCACGCGCGCCGACGGCGGTCGGCGGGTGCCGTCAGCGCGGCCCGTGCCGTACACGAGCTTCGTCAGCACGCCGCCGGAGACGCCGGACACCGCGGTGATGCGCTTGAGACCGACGCCCGCGGTCGACAGTGCCGCGATGTGCTCCCGGACGGGGCCGGCGTCGACGAGGTCCGAGCGGCCGTAGGCGTTGCGGCGCGCGCGGTCCTGCTCGTACCGGGCGTTCGCCGCCGAGCAGGCGGGGCACCTGCAGGCGTCGTGCACGTACATCGCGTGGGTACCGTGCTGGTGGTTCGCGATCGGGTGCGAGCACGACTTCGGGGACCGGTCGACCGCGGCCGCGCGAGCTCGGCCGCGCGCCGCGGCGGCGGCCGCCGCCCGCTGCTTGGCGCAGGAGTGCTTGCGCAGGGCGTTGTCGGCGAGGCCCGCGGTCGACGGACGTGACGTCCACCCGCACGACGGGCAGCGACGCACGTGCCCGCGGGGCGCGCGGGCGGTCACGGCGCCACGTCCTGGGCCGCGTGGGTGCTCGCCATCGCGGCGACGTCGACCACAGGTCCGGCGAGCCCCACACCGGTCGGGTGGGGGTCCCACACGAGATCACCGGTCCGCCAGTCGACGAGCACCGAGTGCAGCCAGTCACCCCGCGGGGACGGTCCGGTCGCGATCACGAGCGGGAACAGCGGCTCGCCGTCGTACACGGGGAACGCGTCCGGCGCCAGGCACGCCAGCGTCATCCCCGCGAACCGCTCTTCGATCCACGCCACCGTGGCGTGCCACCACTGCGCCGCGTCCCCGGGGAACTCGTGGATGAAGTGGGGCACCTCGTCGCGCGCGAACCCGACCATGCCGGCCACGCACGTCCGCCAGCAGTCACCCGGCACCGCGCCGTTCGCGTCCAGGTACCGCTGCCGCTCGAGGTGCTCAAGCGCGAAGCTCCCGGCCGTCACCGGGAACCCCGCAGGACGCGCAGGGCCGCCTCGACGCGCTGGAAGGCCTCCGTCGAGCCTCCGGTGTCCGGGTGGGTGTGGCGGCGGGCTCGACGCCCGACGGCGTCGAGGTCGAGCCGACCCGTGAGGACTTCGCGGGCGTCACGGGCGACCGACTCCGGGTCCGGGTCCGGGTAGGCGGCACCGGCGAGCACCAGCGCGGCCGCCTCGCGGTCAAGGGGGGCGTCCGGGACGATCGCCGACGCGCCACCGATCTGCCGATACCCGCGGTACTGCTCGGCGCGCCGGCTGATCCCGTACCGGTCGACAGCGCGCAGCGCCTCGAGTCCGAGGGCGATCGAGCGGACGTTGTGCTGCCAGAACTCGCAGGTGTCGGCCGCGTACACCAGCGCGCCGTGCCGGGAGTCGAACGCGATCCGCACCCCCGGGTCGACAGGCTGGCGGGCGTTGCTGCGGGGCATGCCGTCCAGGCGCAGGTCCGGCTCGCGGAAGTCCGCCTCGAGCGCGACGTCGCGGGCGTCGAGGTGCCGCAGCTCGCGCTCGAGAAGGTCGAGGGTGTCCGACCAGCTCGCCTTGAACGTCCACCGGGATCGGCCCCGGGCGGTCGGAGTGCGGGGCCGTCCCAGGTCGTGCGCGGCCGCGTCGTGAACCTCACGGGGCGACCGCCTCAACGACGGACCGCTCGACGTCGGACAGCTCGTACCCCCAGGACCCCAGCGTGCGCAAGTGGTCGGCGTGCTCCGCGCGCGGGTGGCGCCAGAAGTCCTTGAACATGTCCGCCTCGACGCCGGCGGCCGCGAGCGCGACCAGGTGCTTGACGGGCCCGTGCTTCACGCTGGTGAGGTCCTTGAGTCGGTCCTCCTCGCGGCCGTCCTTGCCGTACCGCAGCTGGTCGTACAGCTGGCCGTGCACGTAGGGCAGGACGACTCCGGTCCGGATGTGCCGGGCGACGTAGGCGAGCGGGTCCTCGCCGGTGACCTCCGGCCCGGCGACGTGGACGATGAAGTCGCTCAGCCAGCGCCGGCGCGTGACCTCGGCGGCCTGCGCGGCCTTGTTGTTCGCGATGAGCGTCTTGCGGTCGACGTCGCCAGCGGCGGACGAGGCAGTCGCGGGCGTCGCGTACCGGTCGCGGTGGCCGTTCTTCTTCCAGCCCTCGCAGCCGTAGTGGACCTGCGCGGACCAGCGGTCGAGCCAGGCCACGTGCCCGGGGCAGGAGGCGTGCGTCTCGAGCGTGAGCTCGGCGCTGTTGGGGCCGGCCTTGCGGCCCTTGTCGTCCGTGAGCTCGCGCAGCGGCTTGGTGCCCTTCGGGGCGCTGTCGTACCCGGTGGGCTCGACGACCCGCACGTTCGTGGCCTCGAGCTCCTTGAGCAGCTTGGCGCGCTCGGCGGCGCGCTTCAGGCGCGCGATGGTGTTCTCGACGGTGCGCTCGAACCCGAAGGTCCCGAACGCGTTCTCGAGCTCGAGCGATGCGCTGGGGTCGGCCTGGACGTCCCGTCGGGCGAGGGTCTTGGCGAGCAGCTCGGCGTCGGCGAGCGTGGCCTGGTGCGTGTGGACCTGGTCGCGGACGGGGGCGGGCAGTCCGCGCAGACGCAGCCGGGCGGCGACGGTCGCCTTGGAGCGGCCCGTCCGCTCGGCGATCGCCGTCTCGTCGAGGCCCAGGTCGAGCAGCCCCTGGTAGGCGTCGGCCTCCTCCATCGCGCTCAGGTCGACCCGCTGCAGGTTCTCCAGCAGCATCAGCTCGAGCTGCTCGGCCGCGGTGAGGCTGTCGTCGACGACAGCAGGCAGGGCCTCGACGTTCCCGGCGAGCCGCGCGGCCGCGGTCCGCCGGTGCCCGATGACGAGCCGGTACGCCGTGGGGTCCTCGGGGTCGGGCACGACCAGGAGGTTCTGGCGGACGCCGTGTGCGCGGATCGAGTCCGCGAGCTCGGTCAGGTCGCCGACGTCCCGACGGGGGTTGTCCGGGTGCGGGTGGAGCTGGTCGAGGGTCAGCATGACGAGGCGGGCGGTGGCGCCCGTGAGCTCGTCGAGCGCGATCGACGCCGAGCGGGCGGCGGTCGGGGCGGGTGCGGGGACGGTCTGGCGAGTCACGGGGTCGCCTCCGGGGTTCGGCGCGACGGGCAGGTCGCGAAGTGGGTCAGGGCGGGGTTCTCGTGGTCGAGCAGCGGGTGGTCGCGGGTGATCGGGCGGCACGTCGCGCCCGACAGGGACAGCGCGTGCGACGGCGGCAGCGCGGAGACCGCGGGGTCGAAGTCGGCGTCCAGCGGCACGCGAGTGCGCCGGCCGGCTCCACGCCGCGGGGTCTCGGGGATCACGAGGACCAGGACGATCTCGGCGCCGCACGAGCAGCGCGTGCGCTGGCCCCTCACAACGCACCGCCGGAGGCCGCGTCGCCCGGCGCGGGGTCGCCGAGACGGCGGTACACGCGGACCGTCGCGCGGTGAGCGGTCTCTCCCGTCGAGCGGACGCGGACCTCGTAGTCCTGTCCCCACGCCGAGACCGTCACCGACTCGATCAGGCCGGCCATCTTCGCCGCGTGCATCAGCCCGCCGCGGAGCCGCTCCGGGACGTCCGCCGCGTCCAGACGGTGGCGGATGTCGTTCACCGTGAACCGGGTCCGCGGCGGGATGGACTCCACCACCGACAGGAACCGGGCCGTCGCCGTCCTCCCGGCGAGGTCCAGGAGCGACGTCTCCGTCCACGGGCGCGCCGGCGCCAGCACCGCGCTCACCGTCGACGCTCCGGCGCCGGGCCGCTCCACACCGCGAGCACCACCATGCCGTCGCCGGCCGCGTGACGGCCGGTGTGCCCCGACCGACGGGTGCAGAACGCTCGGTGCGTCACGCGCTCCGCGGGTCGGCGGAACTCCGCGCGGGCCGCGCACGTCCCCTCGTCGACGGGCCCGGTGAGGTCAGGGACGAGGTGCCCGCCGTCGATCGCGACATGCCAGGCGATCGACGAGCGGTCCAACCCCGCGACCCGACCTGTCGCCATCACCGGTGTCCCCGCTCAGCGGCCGCGGCGATCACTAGTGCCACCGCGGCGATCAGGAGCGCGGGGACGAGCACCAGGCCGTCCAGGGCGGGCGTCGGGTCGAGCACGCCCCACAGCACCAGGACCACGCACAGCGCCAGGCACACGCGCAGCACGGCGATCACCGGACTGCCCGCCGGACACGGCGCACGACCAGGAGGAGCCCGACCCCGACGGCTGCGCACACCGCCGCGATCGCGACGACGGCCGCGGCCGCCGACCCGGTGTCCGCGAGCGCCGCGGCGGTCTTGCTGTCGATGGGCGACGGCTCGGGCGTGGGCGACGAGGTGTGCGTCGACGCGACCGACTCGGACGGAGCCGGGACGTTGCCAGCGGCGGCGCCTACGCACGAGGTCGGCAGGCCGGACTCGTCCAGCCAGCCCGGAACCGTGCCGGGCGGGCAGTTCAGGTCAGGCCAGTCCGGGGTTGTCGTGCTCGGCTCGGGCTCGGGCGAGGTCGGCGTCGGGTCCGTGCTCCCCGGCGTCTCGGAGGGGGTCGTGCTGGTCGGGTCGTCCGACGGCACCGGTGACGGTGCGGTGGTAGCCGAGGGGGACGTCGCTGGAGAAGGGGACGGCTCGGTGACGCGGGCCGGGTCGGCCGGCACGGGCTGCCCGGTCTCGGAGGGCCTGGAGGGCGCGGGCGCCGACGTCGCGGACGACAGCTGCGGGGATGACGTGGCCGTATCTGTCGGGGTCGCGGGCTCGGTCCACGAGTCCTCCTCGGTGAGGCGGCAGGCGGTGCCGGTGCCGGGCGAGGCGGACTCGCCGAGGTGGCAGGGCTCGTCGGCCGCGGCGCGCAGCACAGCCGTCGAGGCGAAGATCGCCAGCACCAGCGCCACGAGAACCGCCACGCGTAGGACGACGCGGAGCATCCGGGCACGGTGCAGGCCGTCGGTCACGCGCGGGTCGACGCCGCGGCGGCCGGAGTGCGGGTAGCCCATAGGGTCACGCCCTCTCGAGGTAGGTCGGGAGCGAGAAGTCGACGGCCGCGAGGTCGCGCTCGAGCTGGACCTCGAACGGCACGGACGCGCGGTGGCGCGGCGCGCGCTCACGCGGCGGTGCCGCCGGCCAGCTGCGCAGCGCCAGGCGCAGGTCCAGGACGTGCCGGACGGCAGGCGTCGGCGCGCGGTGCGCGGGACGGTCAGGCCGGGTCGGGGCGGTCGCAGGGGGAAGAACCTCCCCGACCCGGCAGATGGTGGGCACGGGGCCGGACCCGCTCATCGCCGGCTCCCGGCCGCGCGAGGCGCGAGCTGCGGGCGCCCCTCGACCTCGATGAGGACCGCGTGGCGTCGCTGACCGGGCTTGCGGGCGGAGTACGCGTAGCGTCCGAGCGTGACCTCGTGTGTCGCTCCGAAGTGCCACGCGAGGTCCTTCGCCTGCGCAGCGTCCGGGACGGTGAGCACGACCCCGTCCTGCCCGACCCGCGCGTGGAGCCCCTCGGCGAGCGAGCCGCGCGCGATGTCGAGGGCGCCGACGAGAGCGCGAGAACCGTCGTAGACGTTCTGAGTGCTGAGGGCGTTCACGACGCGCTCCGGGCGGGCGTGCGGCCGACCAGCGGGACGACGTTCGAGTGGTGCGGGCACGGGACTCCGTCGACCCACGCCTCCGCGCACTCGGGCTGGACCGTCCAGCGGCCGCCCTTCACGCGCTGCGTGCCGTGCAGCAACCCGGCCTCGAGCGCCCGGCGCACAGTGACCACGTGACGGCGGGGCGCGGCCGCGACCTCGGCGACAGTCCGACGCGGGGTCATGAGGCGCTCCGGGCGAGGCCGCGAGCAGCTTCCGCTCGAAGGACGAACGTCGATGCCGACAGGCCGAGTACCCCGGCGACGGCGTCGAGCTCGTCAGGACCGAAGGGAACGCGGCCGTTGACCTTGGCCGTGAGCGAAGCCCGCCGGGCGCCGATCTGGTCGGCGATCTCCGTGCGGGTGAGGGCAGGACGGCGGCGGGCGATCTCGGCGCGAACCTCTTCCGCAACCGCGGCGTCCAGACCCCTGGACCTGGATGGGTTCATCTGCATGCACGAGAGCATGAACCCATCCAGGTTCACGCGTCAAGACCGTTGCGCCCGCGAACCCAAATGGGTACGTTCTCCGCTGTGGCCACCTCTGCAAAGCCGATACGCAGCCTCGACCGCGAGGTCGCTACCCTGCTGCTCGCCGCCGCCGACGCCTCAGGCATGAACCGACGCACGATGGCCGCGAGCGCGGAGATGTCGATGAACCGACTCGGCAAGATCCTGCGGCAGGAGCCGCCGCCGGCGAGCATCGGCGAGTTCGGTGCCATTGCTGAGGTACTTGGCCTATCGCTCGGCGAGGTCATGCAGGAGGCGGAACGCCGCGTCGCCGCGAGCGCACGCCGGGGCGCGACCGTTCATCGGCTCCACCACGAGCTGTCCGACGACGAGATCGACGCGATGGTCACGCTCGACCCGGCCGCATCCGACCCGGAGGACGGGTACGACCCGGACGCCGAAGTTCAGGCTCAGCAGGACGAGCCGTAGGTCGGGGCGCGCGATGGAGGAGCTGCTGGCGAAGGCAGCCGCGCAGGGGGTGCGCGTCGCATGGCGAGACCTCGGCCGGCGAGCCGGTGAGTACCACTCGAGTGGGCTGATCCTGCTCAACCCGCGACGGAGCGAGACGACGCAGCGCGTAACGCTCGCGCACGAGCTAGGACACGCCCACTACGGGCACACCCGAGTCGACGACCGCCGCGAACACGAGCATCAAGAGCGCCTCGCCGATCGGTTCGGGGCCCGGCTGCTGATCTCGCCTATGGAGTACGCAGCGGCCGAGCAGCTCGTCGGGCCGCACCCGGGCGCCCTCGCGCGGGAACTCGGCGTGACGACCAAGGTCATCGAGGCGTGGCGAGCAGTCGCCTTGCTCAGCATCGTTCCGACGCAGAGGACGGCCGGCTGATGGCGTGGGCAAGGAAGTTGCCGTCCGGCCGCTACCAGGCGCAGTACCGCGGAGCCGACGGCAAGGTACGGACAGCGGACGGCGGGCCGTTCGTGCACAAGGCGGCCGCCCTGCGCGCGGCCGGCGACGCCGAGGCGGCTGCACGGGCGCCCGGTTGGCGGGACCCCTCCGCCGGGCTCATGACGTGGGGCGCATGGTGCGAGGCGTGGTGGGCTACGCGCACGGTCGAGCCGTCGACCCGCCGCAACGACGTCAGCCGGCGGGACCTGCACCTCATGCCGCGCTGGCGTGACGTCGCGCTGGTCGACATCACGAGGCACGACGTGAAGGCGTGGGCGGCGGAGCTCCGCGCTCGGGGACTGAGCCCGTCGTCGGTGCAGCGGATCGTCGCACTGCTGTCC
>NZ_JBCLVN010000076.1:0-19614 GCF_039548315.1 Cellulomonas olei | reverse complement strand
GGCCGGCGCGGCCACGGCGGGCGCGTCGGCGGCGGGCTCGGCGGCCGGGGCGCCGGGCGACCCGGCGGCCTTCGTCACGCGCTTGCGGGGGGTGCGACGCGGCCGGGCGGTCGCCTCGGCCTGCTCACCCCCCGGTGCTGCTGCGGGGGTGGTGTCCGAGGTGTTGTCGAGCGTCACGCGTGGTGCTCCTGCAAGCCCGGGTACGCCGGCCACACGCGCGGCGCCCTCGGGCGGTCGGTCGTCGCTCGCGTCCCCGCGGCGACGGAAGTCGTCGGTGTCGGCCGCTGCACGGGCGTTCGGCGCCATCGCCTGCCTGGCGCGGCAGTCCGGGTGGACCGTCCGCGGCCGGCGGCGCCTGGCGAGCGCGATGCGCTGGTGCGGCGAGCACGGTGGGCGCCCGGGGTGTGTGGATCCCGGGAGTCCGCCGTCAGTATCGCACAGTGCCCTAGATCACGCTCGTGAAGCGCGTCACGATGAGACGACACGGCGTCAGATCGCGGGACCTTCGTCCTACCCTTGTGAAGCCGCGCGCAATACCTTCGGAGAGCGGCCGGCACCTAGGCCGTACGGCCCCCCAACTCGCACCTGCTCCTGGACGGATCGCCCATGGAAGCCCTCGATCTGGCTCGCTGGCAGTTCGGTGTCACCACCGTCTACCACTTCATCTTCGTCCCGCTGACGATCGGGCTCGCGCCGCTCGTCGCGATCATGCAGACCATCTGGGTGCGCACCGGCAACGAGGCCTGGCTGCGCCTGACCAAGTTCTTCGGCAAGCTCCTGCTCATCAACTTCGCCATCGGCGTGGCGACGGGCATCGTGCAGGAGTTCCAGTTCGGGATGAACTGGTCCGAGTACTCCCGCTTCGTCGGCGACGTGTTCGGCGCGCCGCTCGCCATGGAGGCCCTCGCCGCGTTCTTCGTGGAGTCCACGTTCCTCGGCCTGTGGATCTTCGGCTGGGACAAGCTCCCCAAGAAGATCCACCTGGCGTGCATCTGGGCGGTCGCGATCGCGACGAACCTGTCGGCCTACTTCATCCTCGCGGCCAACTCGTGGATGCAGCACCCCGTGGGCGCGATCTTCAACACCGAGACCGGGCGCGCCGAGATGAACGACATCGGCGCCGTCCTCACCAACAACACGCTGCTCGCGGCCTTCCCGCACACCATCACCGCGGCGTTCCTCACCGCGGGCACCTTCGTCGCCGGCATCGCCGCCTGGTGGATGGTGCGCCTGGTGCGCCAGGGCCACGCCGAGAAGGCGCGCACCGTCTACCGCCCGGCCGTGATGCTCGGCGTCGTGACCATGCTCATCTCGGGCGTCGGCCTCGCGATCACCGGCCACGCCCAGGGCCAGCTCATGTTCGAGCAGCAGCCCACCAAGATGGCGGCGGCCGAGGCGGTGTGCGTCACCGAGGACGGCGCGGCGTTCTCGCTGTTCGCGGTGGGCGACCTCACCAACAACTGCGAGGGCGTGACGCACTACCTGCAGATCCCGGGCCTGCTGTCGTTCCTCGCGAATAACGACTTCAACTCGACGATCGAGGGCGTGGACGACCTCCAGGCGCGGTACGAGGAGCAGTTCGGCGAGGGCGTGAACTACATCCCCGACCTCACGGTGACGTACTGGTCGTTCCGCCTCATGATCGGCTTCGCGCTCGGCTCCGTCGCGCTCGCGCTGTCGGCGCTGTGGCTCACCCGCAAGGGCCGGGTCTCGGACAACAAGTGGCTCGCCCGCATCGCGCTCATCGCGATCCCGACGCCGTTCCTCGCGTCCGCGTTCGGGTGGATCTTCACCGAGATGGGCCGGCAGCCCTGGGTCGTCTACCCGAACCCGACGGGCGTCGACGGCGTCTGGCTGCTCACGCAGCGCGGCGTCTCCGAGGTGGTCTCCCCCACCACGGTGGTCATCTCGATGGCCGCGTTCACCCTGCTGTACGGGGCGCTCGCCGTGGTCTGGTTCAAGCTGATGAAGCGCTACGCCGTCGAGGGCGTCGCGGACACCGAGAAGGACGTCAGCCCCGACAACCCGGACAACAAGCCCGACAACTCCCCGGACGCCGCGGACCGCCCGCTGTCGTTCGCCTACTGACGGACGGAGGGACTGACCGACATGGAGCTCTCGACTCTCTGGTTCCTGCTCATCGCCGTCCTGTGGACCGGTTACCTGGTCCTCGAGGGGTTCGACTTCGGCGTCGGCATGCTGCTGCCGTTCCTCGGCCGCAAGGACAAGGACCGCCGGGTGATGATCAACACGATCGGCCCGGTCTGGGACGGCAACGAGGTGTGGCTGCTCACCGCCGGCGGCGCGACGTTCGCGGCGTTCCCCGAGTGGTACGCCACGATGTTCTCCGGGTTCTACCTGGCCCTGCTGCTGATCCTGCTCGCGCTGATCATGCGGATCGTGGCGTTCGAGTGGCGCGGGAAGATCAACACGGACGCGTGGCGGGCGTGGTCCGACCGCGGCATCATCATCGGCTCCTACGTCCCGGCCCTGCTGTGGGGCGTGGCGTTCGGCAACCTGGTGCGCGGCGTCGAGCTCGACGCGAACCACCAGTACGTCGGCGGGTTCTTCGCGCTCCTGAACCCGTTCGCCCTGCTGGGCGGCGCCACGACGCTGCTGATCTTCCTCACGCACGGCGCCGTGTTCCTGGCGCTCAAGACCTCCGGCGACATCCGCGAGCGGGCCGGCGCGGTGGCCGCCCGGCTCTCGGTCGTCACCCTCGTGGTCGCGGGCGGCTGGGCCGTGTGGGCGCAGCTCGCCTACTCGGTGGCCTGGACGTGGGCGGCGGTCGTCGTCGCGGCCGGCGCGCTCGTGGCCCTGGTCCTGACGACCCGCGCGCGGCGCGAGGGCTGGGCGTTCATCGCCTCCGCCGTGGCGATCGTCGCGGCCGTCGTGCTGATCTTCGGGTCGATGTACCCGGACGTGATGCCGGCGTTCGACCCGGCGAACTCGCTGACCGTCGACAACGCGTCGTCCACGCACTACACGCTCACCGTCATGACGTGGGTCGCCGTGATCCTCACCCCGATCGTGCTGCTCTACCAGGGCTGGACGTACTGGGTGTTCCGCAAGCGGATCTCGACGGACCACATCCCGGAGCACACCGGGCTGACGTTCGCCGAGGTGACGTCGAAGGTCGGTGCCGGCACCGGTCACGGCGGCACCTCCCCCGACGGCTCGACCCGGGCCTGAGGACCGCCCAGCCGCGTGAAGCCGCTCGACCCGCGCCTGCTCCGCCACGCCCGTGCCGCCCGGGGGTACCTGGCCCTGACGGCCTCCCTGGGGATCGTCACGGCAGGGCTCGTCATCGCCCAGGCGGTGCTGCTGGCGCAGGTGCTCGCGGCGGCCGCGCACGACGGCGCCGGCCTGCCCGACCTGCTCCCGCGGGTCGGGTGGCTGGCGGCCGTCGTCGCGGCGCGCACGGTCGTGACGGCCGTGCAGGAGCGCTTCGCGCACCGCGCGGCGACCCGGGCGGTCGCGGAGCTGCGCGAGCAGGTCGTCGCGCGGGCCGCCGAGCTCGGCCCGCGGTGGCTTGCGGAGGGTGAGGGCACGCGCGTCGTCACCCTCGCCACCCGCGGGCTCGAGGCGCTCGAGCCGTACTTCGTGCGGTACCTCCCCCAGCTCGTGCTCTCCGCGACCGTCACCCCGGCGACGCTCGTGGTGATCCTCGGGCTCGACTGGGTCTCCGCCGCGATCGCCGCCGGCACGCTGCCGCTGGTCCCGATCTTCATGGTGCTGATCGGCCAGCTGACGCAGGGGCGCTCCGACCGCGGACTGCGCGTGATGCAGCGCCTCGGGTCGCAGGTGCTCGACCTGGTCGCGGGCCTGACCACGCTGCGTGCCTTCGGGCGCGAGCGCGGCCCGGCGGCCCGCGTGCAGGCGCTGGGCGACGCGCACCGCCGCGCCACGATGGGCACCCTGCGGATCGCGTTCCTGTCCGGCATGGTGCTGGAGCTGCTCACCACCCTGTCCGTCGCGCTGATCGCCGTGGGCATCGGCCTGCGGCTCGTCTACGGCCAGCTCGACCTCGAGACCGGTCTGGCCGTCCTCGTGCTCGCTCCCGAGGTCTACCTGCCCCTGCGGCAGGTCGGGGCGCAGTTCCACGCGTCCACGGACGGCGTCGCCGCCGCCGACCAGGTCTTCGCCGTGCTCGAGACGCCCGTCCCCGGGCGTGGCGAGCAGCCCGCTCCGGACCTGCGCGCCGCCGCGGTGCGCCTCCGGGACGTGAGCGTGCGGGCACCCGGACGCGACCTGCTCGCGCCCGCCGGGCTGGACCTGACCGTCGCCCCGGGGCGCACCGTCGCCGTGACCGGCCCGAGCGGTGCCGGCAAGTCGACCACCGTGGACCTGCTGCTCGGCCTCCTGCGTCCCGACCGGGGCGCGGTGGAGGTGGTCGACCCCGACGGCCGCGCGACGCCGCTCGCGGACCTCGACCCGCAGACCTACTGGCGGCAGGTCGCCTGGCTCCCCCAGCGGCCCGTGCTGGAGCCCGGCTCGGTGGGCCGCCTCGTCGCGGGCGCCGAGGACGCGGAGCTCACGCCCGCCGCCCGCGCGGACCGCGACCGGGCTGCCGCCCTGACGGGGCTCGACGCCGTCGTCGCGGGCCTGCCGGACGGGTGGCGCACGGAGCTCGGGCGGGGCGGGGCGGGGCTGTCCGTCGGGCAGCGGCAGCGGGTGGCGCTCACCCGGGCGCTGCTGTCCGAGGCGCCGCTCGTCGTCCTGGACGAGCCGACGGCGCACCTGGACGCCGCCGGGGAGCAGGTGGTCCTCGACACGGTCCGCGCCCTGCGCGCCGCGAACCGGACCGTGGTGCTGGTGGCGCACCGGCCGTCGCTGGTCGCGCTCGCCGACGACGTCGTGACCGTGCGGTCCGCGCCGCTTCCCGCGTCCGCCCCCGACGGCGTCGTCGCGGGCGCCGGGGTCGCGGGCGGCGGCGTCGCGGCAGGCGGCACCGGAGCCTCCGGAAGGCCGGAGGGCGCGCGATGAGCACCTCGCCGACGCCTCCGGGAGCAGCGGCAGGCCGCCTCCCGGCCGCGCACCCCCCGGCCGCCGCGTCCGTCGGTGGCGCGCCCGTCGCTGGCGCGCCCGCTGACTCCGGCCCGGACCGCCGCCCGCGCGGGCTCCGGAACCGCCTCGCCGGCGACCCGCTGTGGCGCGCCGTGCGGCTGCTGGACGTGAACCCCCGGCGCGCCGCGCTCGCGGTGCTGCTCGGAGTGGCGGCGCTCGGGTCGGCGGTCGCGCTCGCCGCGGTGTCCGCCTGGCTCATCACGCGTGCCGCGCAGATGCCGCCGGTGCTCGAGCTCTCGGTCGCCACGGTCGCGGTGCGCGCCTTCGGCATCGGCCGCGGCCTGTTCCGCTACCTCGAGCGGCTGGTGTCGCACGACGTCGCGCTGCGCGGCATGAGCCGGCTGCGGACGACGCTCTACCGCCGCCTCGCGGAGGGGCGCGCGGAGGCCACCCTGGGCCTGCGCCGCGGCGACCTGCTCGCCCGCGTGGGCGCGGACGTCGACGCCGTGGGCGACGTCGTCGTCCGGGGGCTCCTGCCGGCCGCCGTCGCGGCGGTCCTGGGCCTCGGGACGGTCGTCGCGATGGGCCTGCTCCTCCCGGCCGCCGGCCTCACGCTCGCCGTGTGCCTCCTCCTCGCGGGCGTCGTCGCCCCCTGGCTGGCCCAGCGCGCCGCCCGGACCACCGAGCAGCGCGCCGCCGCGGCCCGGGCCGAGATGGCCGCCACCGCCCTGGGTCTGCTCGAGGACGCCGGGCCGCTGGCCGTCCAGGGCCGCACCGGTGCCGAGCTGTCCCGGCTCCGCGCCGCCGACTCCGACCTCGCGGCGGCGACGGACTCCGGCGCCGGTCCCGCGGCGCTCGCCGCCGCCCTCGGCACGCTCGCCGTCGGGCTCGCCGTCGTCGCCGCCCTGCTGGTCGGCGTGCCGGCCGTGACGGCGGGGACGCTCGCCCCCGTGGAGCTCGCGGTGGTGGTCCTCACCCCGCTCGCCGCGTTCGAGGCGACGAGCGTGCTCCCGGCGGCCGCGATCCAGGTGCACCGCTCGCGGGCGGCCGCGCAGAGGCTCGTCGCGCTGCTGGACGACGCGGCGCAGCCGGGTCCCGCCGCGGACGGGGCGGGGGCCGCTCCGGCGCCGGTGGCGGCGTCCCCCCGCTCCGCGTCGCCCGCCGCCGGCGGCCCCCACCTCGCCGCGCGCGGCCTCGCCGTCGGCTGGCCCGGGCGGGAGCCTGTGGTGACCGGCCTGGACCTCGACCTGGCCCCCGGGCGCAGCGTCGCCGTGGTCGGGCCGTCCGGCGTCGGCAAGACGACGCTGCTGCTGACGCTCGCCGGGATGCTGCCGGTCCGCGGCGGCGAGCTCCTGCTCGACGGGGTGCCGCTGGCCGCCGTCGACCCGGCCCTGCGGCTCTCGCGGCTGGCGCTCACCACCGAGGACGCCCACGTCTTCGAGACCACCGTGCTGGAGAACCTGCGCGTCGCCCGCGGGGACGCCACCGCGCAGGACGCCGTCGCGGCGCTGGAGCGGGCCGGGCTCGGCGACTGGCTCGCGGGCCTGCCGGACGGCGTCGACACCGCGCTGGGGCCCGACGCGCGCAGCGTCTCCGGCGGCGAGCGGCGCCGGCTCCTGCTGGCCCGCTCCCTGCTGGCGACCGCCCCGCTGCTGCTCGTGGACGAGCCCGCGGAGCACCTCGATCCCGGGACGGCGGACCGGCTGGTCGGCGACCTGCTCGGCACGCCGCGCACGGCCGGCGGCGGTCGCGGCGTGCTGGTCGTCACGCACCGGCTCGCGCCCCTGGGTGCCGCGGACGAGGTCGTCGTCCTCCGGGACGGCCGGGTCGCGGCGCGCGGGACGCACGCGCACCTGCTGGACACCGACGCCGACTACCGTGTGGCCCACGCGACCGAGCAGCACGACAGTGGGGCACAGACATGGCGGACCACCTGAGGGCACCGGACACCACACCCGGTCCCGGTGCCGGCGCGCCCGGGTCCGGCCCGGGCGTGACGACCACGATCCACGTCCGCGAGCCCGGTGGCCGCTCCTACCTGGAGCTCGGCACCGCCGCCGAGACCGGTGACGAGCTCGCCGACCTGCTCGACGCGGTCCTGTCCGTGGCGTCCGGGCTGGAGCTGCCCGGGGTGCTCGAGCGGTTCGTGCGGGTGTCCGTGGAGCTGACCGGCGCCCGCTACGGCGCGATCAACGTGCTGGACTCCCGCGGCGAGTCGACCACGTTCGTCCAGACCGGCGTCCCCGCGGCGACCGCGGCGCTCATGGGCCACCCGCCGCACGCGCAGGGCGTGCTCGGCCGGATCCCCGCGCAGGGCGTGCTCAAGCTCGACGACCTCACGCAGCACCCCGCGTTCCGCGGCTGGCCCGCGGGCCACCCGCCGATGGGCTCGTTCCTCGGCGCGTCCGTCCGGGTGCGCGACCAGGTGTACGGGTACCTGTACCTGTCCGAGAAGGACGGCGGGTTCACCGACAAGGACGCCACCACCGTCATCGCGCTCGCCGCGACCGCGGGCGTGGCGGTCTCCAACGCCCAGCTCTACGCGGACGCGGCCCGCCGCGAGCACTGGCTGCGCGCCGGCCAGGACATCACGACGATGCTGCTGTCCGGCGCGGACGAGGAGGAGGCGCTCGCCCACATCGCCGCGACCGCGCGGGACGTCGCCGACGCGGACGCCGCCGCGCTGGCGCTGCCGGGCGTCGGCGGCGAGCTGCTCATCGAGCTGGCGGACGGGCACAACGCCGAGACCCTGGTCGGCGCCCAGCTCACCCCCGGCGGGCCGACCTGGTCGGTCATGCAGGAGGGCACCGGGCTCGTCATCGACTCGCTCGCCAAGTCGCGGCGCATCACCGTGCCCGCGATGCGGTCGTTCGGGTCTGCCCTGTTCGCCCCGCTGCAGACCTCGGGGCGCGGCGTGGGCGTGCTCATCCTGCTGCGCCGCATCGGCTCGCCCGCGTTCGACGCGAACGACCTCGCCACGGCCGAGTCGTTCGCCTCCCAGGCGGCCCTGGCCTTCGTGCTGGCGGAGGCGCGCCACGCCCAGGACCAGGCCGCGCTGCTCGACGAGCGGGAGCGCATCGCACGCGACCTGCACGACCTCGCGATCCAGCAGCTCTTCGCCACGGGCATGCAGCTCGAGACCGTCCGGCGGCGGTCCTCCCGCGGCGTCGACCCCTCCGAGCTGACGAGCATCGTCGAGGAGGCCCTCGACAACGTCGACGCCTCCGTGCGGCAGATCCGCCAGATCGTGTACGCGCTGCGGGACCCGGACGCCGCGACCGGCATCGTCGAGCGGCTGCGGCGCGAGGCGTCGCTCGCGCGCACGGGCCTGGGGTTCGCGCCCTCGCTGGTGGTGCTGCTCGACGGGGAGGCCGTGCCGGACGGCGACTACATCGTCGCGGACCTCGTGGACGAGCGCATCGGCCCCGACCGGACGGACGACGTCGTCGCGGTGGTCCGCGAGGGGCTCGCGAACGCCGCCCGGCACGCCCACGCGTCCTCGGTCAGCGTGCGCATCGGGGTGCGCGGCGCGGGCCCGACGGGCGCGGTGCGCGTGGAGGTGGAGGACGACGGCGCGGGTCTGCCGGCGACGCGGGACCGCCGGTCCGGCACCGGCAACCTCGCCGCCCGCGCGCGCCAGCACGGCGGGACCTTCTCGCTCGGCGTCGCGCCCGGGGGGACGGGGACGCTGCTGTCGTGGGAGGTCCCGCTCGGCTGAGCCGGATCAGGAGTGGCCGGTCTCCGCGCGCCACCCGCTGTGACGCCGCGCGGCCACCCAGGCCGCGACCTGCGTGCGGCGCTGCAGGCCCATCTTGGCGAGCAGCGACGTGATGTGGTTCTTGACCGTCTTCTCCGCGACGCCCAGGCGCTCGGCGATCTCCCGGTTCGACAGGCCGTCGCCGATGAGGTCGAGCACCTTCAGCTCGCTCGGCGTGAGGTTCTCGGTCGGGTCCTCGTGCCCGGCCCGGCGCCGGGTGACCGTCCGCTCGTCCAGCAGCGTCCGGCCTGCGGCGACGGCGCGGATGACGTCCGTGATCTCGGCACCGCGCACGCTCTTGAGGAGGTAGGCCGCAGCCCCGGCGTCCAGGGCCGCGGCCAGGGCGTCGTCGTCGTCGAACGACGTGAGCACGATCGCCCGCGCCGTCGGCAGGGTGACCTTGACCTGGGTCATGAGGTCGATGCCCGTGCCGTCGGGGAGCTGGAGGTCGACCAGGAGCACGTCCGGGTGCACGAGGCCCGCGCGCCGGACGCCGTCGGCGACCGACCCCGCCTCGGCGACGACCTTCATGCCGTCGGCTCGCTCGACGACCTCGGCGATGCCGCGCCGGACGACCTCGTGGTCGTCGACGATCATGACCGAGATCGGCCCGGTGCGGGCCGGCGGGACTGCGCTGTTCGTGGCGGACACGATGGCATCGTAACGACACGCGGGCGCCAGGCGACGCACCGGCGCTCCGACGCCCCGCCGGTGCGTCGCCTGGCGCCCTCCCGTCCGGTACGGGAGCCTGCCCGCATGACGACCACCGTCCTGCTGCCCTCCTCGATCGCGCTCTCCCCCACGCTGCCGGACGGCGTGCGCACCGCTGCGTACGACGTGCGGGAGCCGCTGCCCGACGCCCTGCTGGACGCCGACGCCCTCGTGGCGTGGGGGAACCCGACCGACCAGCTCGCGGACGCCGCCCGCCGCATGGGACGGCTGCGCTGGGTGCAGACGCTGGCCGCCGGCCCCGACTCCGTGCTGTCCGCCGGGTTCGCGCCGCACGTCCGGGTGACCTCGGGGCGCGGCCTGCACGACGGGCCGGTCGCCGAGCACACGCTGGCCCTGGTGCTCGCGGTCGCACGCCGGCTGCCGGAGCTGGTGCGCGCGCAGGACGAGCACCGGTGGGCCGCCGAGCTCGGCGGCGTGCAGCGCCTCCCGCACGAGGGCGGGGACTTCCGCTCGCTCGCGGGCGCGCGGGTGCTCGTGTGGGGCTTCGGGTCCATCGCGACCCGGCTGGCACCGCTGCTGACCGTCCTGGGCGCCCAGGTCGTCGGGGTCGCGTCGACGGCGGGGACCCGGGCGGGCTACCCGGTGATCACCGCGGCCGAGGTGCACGAGGCGCTGCCCGGCACGGACGTGCTCATCGGCATCCTGCCCTCGACGCCCGCCACCCGCCGGGTGCTCGACGCGCGGGTGCTCGGGCGCCTGCCCCGGCACGCCTGGGTGGTGAACGTGGGCCGCGGGTCCACGCTCGACGAGGAGGCGCTGCTCACCGCCGTCCGGGAGGGGCGCCTCGCCGGGGCCGCGCTCGACGTCTTCGAGACCGAGCCGCTGCCCGCGTCGTCACCGCTGTGGGACGAGCCCCGCATCCTCATCACGCCGCACGCCGCCGGCGGCCGGCCGGTCGGCGCGGACACCCTGCTCACCGACAACATCGCGGCGTTCGTCCGGGACGAGCCGCTGCGCAACCTCGTGCGCCGCTGACCGGCGGGGCCTGCCGGGGCGCGCCGGACCCCGGCGGGGCCCGCCGGGGTCAGGGCGTCTGGCAGACCGGGCAGTAGTGCGACGACCGGTTCGCGAACGCGACCCGCACCACGGGGGCCCCGCACCGCGGGCACGGCCGGCCCTGCTGCCCGTAGACCGCCAGCGAGCGGTCGAAGTACCCCGACGCCCCGTTGACGTTCACGTACAGCGCGTCGAAGCTCGTGCCGCCCTGCGCGAGCGCGTCCCGCATCACGGAGGCGGCCCCGTCGAGCACGCGCAGCGCCGTGCCCTGGTCGAGCGACGACGTCAGCGCCGCGGGGTGCACCCGCGCCCGCCACAGCCCCTCGTCGGCGTAGATGTTGCCCACGCCCGACACCAGGCCCTGGTCGAGCAGCGCGCGCTTGACCTCCGTGCGCCGGCGCCGCAGCGCGCGGGCGACGGCCTCCGCGTCGAGCGCCGGGTCCAGGAGGTCGCGCCCGATGTGCGCGACCGGGGCGGGCAGCAGCGACAGCGCGGAGCCCGCGCCGCCCGGACCGCCGTCGGCGGTGGGCACCAGGTCGGCGACCGACACGTGCCCGAAGGTCCGCTGGTCGACGAAGTCCAGCGCGCCGCCGTCCTCCAGCAGCAGCCGCACGCGCAGGTGCGGGTGGGCGTCTCCCGACTCGACGTCGGCCGCGGACCCGCGCACGAGCAGCTGCCCGCTCATCCCGAGGTGCGCCAGCAGGGCGTCGTCCGGGTGCTCGCCGGCGGGGCGGTCCAGCGGCAGCCACAGGAACTTGCCGCGCCGGACGGCCGCCACCGGGGTGCGCCCGACGAGCCGTCCCGCGAGGTCGTCCGGACCCGCGACGTGCCGGCGGACGCTGTACGGGCGACGCACCTCGACGGCGCGCACCGTGCGCCCGACGACGTGCCGCTCGAGGCCGTCGCGGACGGTCTCGACCTCGGGGAGCTCGGGCACGGGGCCGTCAGCCGGCCGAGCGGCCGTCGTCGCCGGCCCCGGCCTCGGCCTCGGCCTCGGCCTCGAGAGCGGCGTACGCCAGGGCGGCGGCCCGCTGCTCGGCGAGCTTCTTCGCGGTGCCCGTCCCGGTGCCGCGCACGACGCCGGCCACGACCGCCTCGGCGGTGAACGTCCGCGCGTGGTCCGGCCCGTCGCTCGTCACCGCGTAGGCGGGCGCACCGAGGCCGAGCGTGGCGGTGAGCTCCTGGAGGCTGGTCTTCCAGTCCAGGCCGGCGCCGAGGTCCGCCGCGGCGGTGAGCGTGGGACCGACCAGCCCCATGACGACCCCGCGCGAGACCTCGAGCCCGTGCGACAGGTACACCGCGCCGAACAGGGCCTCGAGCGTGTCGGACAGGATCGAGTCCTTGTCCCGGCCGCCCGTCGCGAGCTCGCCCTTGCCGAGCAGCACGTACGAGCCGAGGTCGAGCGTCCGCGCGACCTCCGCCAGCGCCCGCTGGGACACGGTCGCGGCCCGCATCTTCGCGAGCTCGCCCTCCGACTGCGCGGGGTGCCGCCGGTAGAGCTCCTCGGTGACGACGAGCCCGAGCACGGTGTCCCCCAGGAACTCCAGGCGCTCGTTCGTCGGGATGCCGCCCGCCTCGTGGGCGAACGACCGGTGGGTGAGTGCCAGCACCAGCAGCTCGGGGTCCAGGTGGACCCCGAGCTGCTGGGCGAGCTCTGCTGCTGCTGTGCTCATGGTGCGGTCATCCGCCCGGGCGGCGCGTCGGCGGCTCGGGCGGACGGGTGGCGCGTCGGCTCAGCCGGCGTGCTCGGTCCGCATCGCCTCGGCGTAGCGGCGACCGGCGTAGGCGCCGCAGGTCGGGCACGCCTGGTGCGGGCGCATGTCCGACTTGCACTGCGGGCAGGTGCTGAGCGTCGTGGCAGTGGTCTTCCACTGCGACCGACGCGCACGGGTGTTGCTGCGCGACATCTTGCGCTTCGGAACAGCCACGGCTAGCTCTCTCTCTTCTCGTCAAGCGTGCTCTGCAGGCCGCCGAGGGCCGCCCACCGAGGGTCAATGGTGTCATGCGAGTGTCCCGGCTCGTCCGCCAGGCGCGCTCCGCACTCGGAGCACAGACCCGGGCAGTCGTCCCGGCACAACGGCTGGAACGGTAGCGCAGTCACCAGCGCGTCCCGCAGCGCGGGCTCGACGTCGGCCAGGTCGCCGTCCAGCTCGCGCACGTCCTCCTCGTCGTCGCCGTTCTCCGCCGCCACCTCGGCGCGACCGGGATACACGTACAGCTCCTGCACCGGGACGTCGACGTGGTCGACGACCTCGTCCAGACAGCGGACGCACTCCCCGACCACCCGGGCACCAACGGTTCCGGAGACCAGGACCCCCTCCATGACCGCCTCGAGCCGCAGATCCAGCTCGAGGTCGTCGCCGGTGGGGACGCCGATCACGTCGGTACCGAGGTCCTCGGGTGCGGGAACCGTGCGCTGCACCCGCCGCATCGATCCCGGACGTCGCCCGAGCTCGTGGGTGTCGAGCACGAGCGGCGAGCGGGGATCGAGGTGAGTCGGGCGCTCCACGGTCCACGTTCCTGTCGTGAGGGGTCTCGGTGCCTGCGGTGACCGGCAGGACCAACGGTCGATCCTACGGCACGGCGGGGGCGTGCGCCCAATCCGGCCGCTGCCGGCGCCCGGGCGCGCTACGCCGGGTCGTCCTCGAGCCGTCCCGCGAGCTTCGCCCGCCCGGCCTGGACCTGGCTCAGCACCTTGCCCAGGTCGATCTCGAACTCCGCCAGCCGGCGGTCGCAGTAGTCGTCGGCGTCACGGCGCAGGGCGCGGGCGGTCTCCTCCGCCTCGCGCACGATCTCGGCGGCGCGCTCGCCGGCCTGCGCCACGACCGCCTCCTGCTCGACGAGCTCCGCGGCACGGCGCCGCGCGGCCGCCTCGATGCGCTCCGCGTCGGCGCGCGCGGCCGCCCGCTCGGCGTCCGCGGCGGACAGCACCTCGTCCGCCCGGCCGAGCTGGGTCGGCAGGGCCTCGCGGGCCTGCGCGACGAGGTCCAGCAGCTCCGCGCGGCTGACGAGGACGGACGACGACATCGGCATCGCGCGCGCGGCCTGGAGCGCCTCCTCGAGCGCGTCGAGGACGGCGGTGAGGCCGTGGCGGGCGGCGGCGGTCGGCTCGGTCATGCGGGGCTCCCCTCGGGTCCGGGCGCAGGGGCCAGCGCGGCACGCACGGCGGCCGCGACGGCGGGCGTCACCAGGTCGTCCACCGGTCCGCCGTGCCGGGCGACGTCCTTGACGAGCGACGACGCGACGTGGGACAGCGCCGGGTCGCCGACGACGAACGCGGTCTCGACCCCCGACAGGTGCCGGTTCATCAGCGCCATCGGCAGCTCCGCGTCGAAGTCCGCGCCGCCCCGCAGGCCCTTGACGACGACCGTGGCGCCGAGGGCGCGCAGCTCGTCGGCGAGCAGGCCGTCCGACGACGCCACGCGGACACCCGGCAGGTCCGCCACGGCGTCCTCGATCAGCGCGACCCGGGTGGCGACGTCCAGCAGCGGGCGCTTCGCGGCGTTGTGGGCGACCAGCACGACGACCTCGTCGGCGAGCCGCGCCGCGCGGCGCACCACGTCGAGGTGGCCGAGCGTGAACGGGTCGAACGAGCCGGGGCAGACCGCGAGCGTCACGCCAGCGAATCTACCTCCGGGCCGGCTCGTCGTCCGGGACGGGGCTGCGCGCGCCGAGGTGCACGGCCGTCTCGCCGTAGGTCCGGGTGTCGAAGCCGTGCATCCCCGCGGGCCACGGGGGCGCCGCGCTCCGGGCGGACCGCTCGACCACCACCACGGACTCGACCGTCAGGGCCGGCACCAGCGCGGCGAGGACCTCGGCCAGCGTCGCGTCGGGCACGTCGTACGGCGGGTCGAGCAGCACCAGGTCCCACGGCTCGGCCGGCGGGCGGGCGGTGTACGCCTCGACACGGTCGCGGACCACGGTGACGCGGTCCGCGAGGCCCAGCGCGGCGGCGTTGCGGCGGCAGACGTCCGCCGCGGCGCGGCCCCACTCGACCAGCACCACGCGCGCGGCCCCGCGGCTCGCCGCCTCCAGGCCGAGCGCCCCGGAGCCGGCGTAGCCGTCGAGCACCCGGGCGCCCTCGACCGCGTCGAGGTGCTCGAGCCGCGAGAACAGCGCCTCGCGGACGCGCTCGCTCGTGGGGCGCGTGCCCCGGGGCGGCACGGCCAGCGTCCGCCCGCCGACCGAGCCCGCCACGATCCGCGTCACCGCCCACCGCCCTTCTCCGGCTCCGTCGCCTCCGCCAGCCGGTCCATCATCGTCTTCGTGCTGGTGCTGGACCCGAACGCCAGCGCGATCGCCGAGGCCACCGCCTGCACCACCACCAGCGTCGGCACGACGGTGCCGAGCGCCACGCAGATGACGACCGGGACCATGCCGAGCACGGCGACGTCCGGGCCCCGCGACAGCACGCCGGCCACGCCGCCGGGCAGCGCACCCATCGGGGTCGAGACCAGCGGCCCCTGCCAGTTCGGCGCCGGGCGGTACGCGCCGCGCACGGCCGCGCCCGCCCACACGGGTGCCGAGACGACGCCGAGCAGCAGCCAGGCCGCGAGGTCGCCCTCCCAGCGGCCGATCGCGGCGAACGCGACCCCCGACCACAGCAGCATCGCGACACCGGGCACGACGAGCCGCGCCCGCCGGACCCGCGCGGCGGACAGCGGCAGCAGCCGGTCCACCACGGGCGCCATCTCCGCGCGGCGCGAGCCCTCGGCGGTCGCGAGCATGCCGACGTAGCCGCTGACCAGCACCGCGACCACGACGCCCAGCACCCCGGCGAGCTGCGGCGTGACGACGACGACCACGGGCACGAGCGCGGACACCACGAGCTGCACGAGGTGCCGCGGGGAGCGCAGCAGCACCGTGGTGTCGGCGACCACGACCGCGGACACCGGTCCGCGCACCAGCCGCATGCGCCGCACGGAGCGCCGGCGGGGCCGGGCCGCCGAGTCGGACAGCGCGCGGCCGAGCTCGCGCGAGTCGAGCGACACCACCGCGCCGGCCGCCTGGGTCGCGACGGAGCCGCTCTCCCGCAGGTGCCGGCCGCGGATCCGGCCGAGCCGGGTGTCCAGCCACCAGGCCAGGCCGCCGACGGCCAGGAGGAGGACGCCGAGGACCGCCGCCGGGACGTCCGGCAGCGCCGTCACCCGCCAGCCCGCGAGGGCTGCGACCAGCGCCAGCACCGGGGCGGCGGCGACGACGAGGTCCCCCACGACCGCCGTGGTCCGGCGCGGCACCCCGCGGGACTGCGCGAGGCCCGCGAGCAGCACCAGCGCCGCGCAGGACAGCCCGGCGGCCGCGCCGATGCGCAGCACGTGCCCGACGCCGTGGTCCGCGAGCAGGCCGCCGTCGAGCAGGGCCACCACGACCGCGCCCACCACGCCGGCGGCCACCGGGAGGCGCCGGGCCGTCGGCCGCAGCAGCCCGCGGCGGTCCACCGGGGACCCGAGCCACCACGTGGCCTCGGCGCCGCCCGCACCGACCGGCCCGAGCCGCGCGCCGAGGGAGAGCACGGCCCCGCCCACCAGCACCGCCACGACGGCGACCACGGTGGGCAGGCTGATGCCGGTCGACAGCGCCTGGTCGGGGACGTGGGGCAGCGCGGTGCGGAGCTGGCCGGCGACCCCGAGCGCGACACCGAGGCCGATCGCCGTCGTGACCGCGGCGTAGTACACGTCGCCCAGCACCTCGCCGAGGCCCGCCCCCGACCGGCGTCGCGCGACCTGCGCGGTGTACCGCCGGATGGACCGCGCGGCGGGGACCGGGGTCACCCCCTCGCTCGGCGACACCGCCGGCGCGGGCGCGTCCTCCCAGGTGGCGTCGGCCGTCGCACCGTCCCGCGTCGCGAACTCGTCGACCGACTCCGCGCCGGGCCGCTGCGCGGTCACAGCACGCCCGGGCGCAGCGCCTCGACGGCGTCCGCGACGCCGAGCAGCCGGGAGCTCTCGTCGCCCACGAGCACCGCGCGGTCCGCGACGGCGCGCAGCAGATCCGGGTCGTGCGTCGCGAGCAGCACCGAGCCGCCCGCGCGCTTCTCGGCGACCAGGCGCTCCGCCAGGTGGTCGCGCATCGCGACGTCCAGGCGCTGCTCGGGCTCGTCCAGCACGAGCAGCGACCGCGGACGCACGAGCCCGGCGGCCAGCAGCAGGCGCCGCCGCTGGCCCGACGACAGGGCGACCGGCAGCGCCGCCGCGTGCTCGGTCAGCCCGAACTCGTCCAGCAGCCCGTCCACCACGGCGTCCGCGCCCTGGACGCCGTGCGCCCGGGCCGTGAGGTACAGGTGCTCGGCGACGGTCAGCGCCGGGAAGTACGCGTCGTCGTCCAGCACGCTCGCCACCCGCGTCCGGAAGCCGACCTCGCGCTCGTCGACCGGTCGTCCCAGCACCTCCACCCGGCCGCCGACGGGCTCGAGCAGACCGAGCACGGCGCGCAGGACGGTCGACTTGCCGGAGCCGTTCGCGCCGACGAGGGCGAGCGCGCGGCCCGGTGGGAGGGTGAAGGACACGGGGGCGCACACGGGCTCCCCGCCGTAGCCGACGAGCAGGTCGACGGCACGGATCACGGGCTGCTTCGACACGGCAGCAGCGTACGCACCGCCACGGGGCGTCCCGGCGGGACCGTGCGGCCCGCACCCGGTCCGGTCACGTGCGGTCGAGGAACTCCTCGCGCTCGCCCGCCAGCACGCCCTGGATCGCGGCCGCGAGCGCCGGGTGGCCCGCGAGGTCCGGGTCGCCCTCCACCAGGGCGCGCGCGGCGACCCGGGCGCGCTCGATCACGTCCGCGTGCCGCGTGACCTGCAGCAGCCGCAGCGAGGACCCCCGGCCGGACTGGGCGGCCCCCAGCACGTCGCCCTCGCGCCGCAGCTCCAGGTCGACGTCCGCGAGCTCGAAGCCGTCCCGCGTGGCCGCGAGCCGACCGAGCCGGACGGCGGCGGGCGTGCCCTCGGCGACGTCCGCCACCAGCAGGCACACCCCGGGCCGGCTCCCCCGGCCGATGCGCCCGCGGAGCTGGTGGAGCTGGGAGATCCCGAACCGGTCGGCGTCGAGCACCACCATGACGGTCGCGTCGGGCACGTCCACGCCGACCTCGATCACCGTGGTCGAGACGAGCACCGGCACCGCGCCCGAGGCGAAGTCGGCGAGCGCCCGGTCCTTGTCCTCCGGGCCCATCCGGCCGTGCAGCTCGCCGACCCGGACGCCCCGCAGGGCCGGCGTCCCGCGCAGCTCGGCCGCGACCTCGGTGACGGCGCGCAGCGGCCGCGGCGCGCCGGCGTCGTCCCCGGGCCCGTCCGGCAGGTCCGTCACGAGGTCCGCGCCGTCGACGTCCTCGCGCTTCGCGTCCCCGTCGATGCGCGCGCACACCACGTACGCCCGCCCGCCGCGCTCGACCTCCTCGCGCACCCGCTGCCAGGCGCGGTCCAGCCAGGCCGGCCGCGCGGCCGGGACCAGGTGCGTGACGACCTCGGCGCGACCCGCCGGCACCTCGCGCAGCGTCGACGTCTCGAGGTCCCCGAACACCGTCATCGCGACCGTGCGCGGGATGGGCGTCGCGGTCATCACCAGCAGGTGCGGCACCCCGCCGGCCTTGGCGCGCAGCACGTCGCGCTGCTCGACGCCGAACCGGTGCTGCTCGTCCACGACGACCAGGCCGAGGTCCGCGAACTGCACGTGCTCGGACAGCAGCGCGTGGGTGCCGACCACGATCCCCGCCGCGCCGCCCGCGATGTCCGCGAGCGCGCGCCGACGGGCCGCCGAGCCCTGCGAGCCGGTCAGCAGCGCCACCCGGGTCGCCCCGTCGGCGCCGCCGAGCATGCCGCCCTCCGCGAGGTCGCCGAGCAGGGCCTGGAGCGTCCGGGCGTGCTGGGCGGCCAGCACCTCGGTCGGCGCCAGCAGCGCCGCCTGACCGCCGGCGTCGATCACCTGGAGCATCGCCCGGGCGGCGACCACGGTCTTGCCGGAGCCCACCTCGCCCTGCAGCAGGCGCTGCATCGGGCTGTCCGCGGCGAGCTGCCGGGCGATCTCCTCCCCGGTCGCGCGCTGCCCCGCGGTGAGCGCGAACGGCAGCCGCGCGTCGAACGCGTCCAGCAGGCCCCCGGCCCGCCGCGGACGGGCGACGGCGCCCTGGGCGGCGAACCGCGCCTTGCGCCGCGCGAGCTCCGCCTGCAGGACGAACGCCTCCTCGAACCGCAGCCGCTCGAGCGCCCGGTCGAGCTCGGCCTGGTCGTGCGGCCGGTGCACGCCGAGCAGCGCCTCCCGCAGCCCGGGCATCGCGCCGCGCACGTCGTCCGGCAGCGGGTCGGGCAGGTCCCGGTCCGTCATGGAGGTGAGCACGACCTTGACCGCCTCGACGACGGTCTGGTTCTTCAGCCCGGACGTCAGCCCGTAGACCGGCCGGGGCCGCTCGCTCTCCGCCAGCCGGGTGGCCTCGTCGGCGACGTCGTCGGTCTCCCGCAGCTCGTACTCGGGGTGCAGGAGCTGCATCTGCCCGCGGTAGTCCTTGACCGTCCCCGAGAACAGCCCGACCGCTCCCGGCCGCAGCTCCTGCTCGAACCGGCGCAGCGCGCCCTGGTGCTTGGCGAACCAGGTGAGGTGCAGCCGGTCGCGCCCGTTGCGCACCACCGCCTCGAGGATGACGCCGCCGCGGGAGCGCATCGTGCGCATCGTGGCCTGCTCGACCTCGGCGTCCACCGTGACGTGCTCGCCGACGCGCAGCTCGCCGATCGAGGTCGGGTGGCCCCAGCGGTGGTAGCGCCGCGGGTAGTAGCGCAGCAGGTCGCCGACCGTGAGCACGTCGAGCTTCGCCAGCTTCTTCGCGACACCCGGCACCACCCTGCCGAGGTCCTGCTCCAGGTAGGGCAGCGGCCGCACGACCGCGTCGTCCGGGGCCGTCACGCGCGCGCCCCCGTCGTCCGGGCCTCCGCCGGCTCCCCGCGCGTCGCGGCCCGCACCGCGCGGTCGTCCACCACGCCCGCGACGACCGCCCACGAGGGGTCCAGGTCGCCCGGCGCGAGCAGTCCCCCCGGCAGGACCGTCACCGGGCCCCCGCCGGCCGCGGCGTCGCCCGCCGCCCGGCGCACGGCGTCGCGCGCGGCCGCGGGGGCGGTCCCGGCGGGCAGCAGCGCC
>NZ_JBCLVN010000075.1:0-22391 GCF_039548315.1 Cellulomonas olei | reverse complement strand
CGGTGCCCCCCGGCCCGGGGACGCACCGCGCCGCGGCGGCCGGGGGCGCCACGAGCGGGCCGGGCTCGGCGGGGCGGTTCCCGGGCGGGCCGGGCCCGGCGGGGCGGTCCCTGGGCCTGGCGGGGTGGCCCCCGGGCGCGCCCGGCGTGCCGGTGCTCCCCGCGCTGCGGCTCCGGCGCGGGGGAGCGGACCAGGTGGGGCTCGGCGTCCGCGGGCGCGCGGCCAACCTCGCCGGCCGGGTGCGGGTGCGCACGGGTGCCCGGACCGCTCTCGCGGGCGCCGACGTGATGCTGGTCGACGACGTCCTGACGACGGGGGCGACGCTGGCCGCCTGCCGGGCCGCGCTGGAGCGGGAGGGCGCCCGCCCGCGCGGCGCCGTGGTGCTCGCCGTCACCCCTCCGCCCGGCGCGCCGCCGTCCTGGTTGGAACCAGCGACCGCGCCGGGCTAGCGTGGTGCCCCAGAGCAGCCGGGCGGCACGGACGTCACCCGGTTCCCGGGTCTCGGCGGGCGCGCCCGCACGAGGAGGTGGTGCCCGCATCCCGCCCCACGAGGGCGTTCGAGAGCACGCTGCCGGGCGGGGACGACCCCGCCCCCCGGACCTCCAGGAGGTATCCCATGGAGATCGTCGTCGCAGGCCGTCACACCGACGTCCCCGAGCGGTTCCGTCAGCACGTGACGGACAAGCTCGCCAAGCTCGAGCAGCTCGCGCCCCGTGCGCAGCGCATCGACGTCGAGGTGACCCACGAGTCCAACCCCCGGCAGGCCGCGGCCGCCGAGCGGGTCGAGCTCACCGTGGTCGGCAAGGGACCGGTGATCCGGGCCGAGGCGTGCGCGGACGACCGCTACGGGGCGTTCGACCTGGCGATCGACAAGCTGACGGAGCGGCTGCGCCGGGCGCGCGACCGGCGCAAGAACCACCGCGGCCGCTCGCAGCCGCCGTCCGGCGCCGTGCCGGTCCCCGCCGAGCCCGAGCCCGAGCCGCAGGACCTCGCGCCCGAGCCGTCCGAGGACGGCGTGGTCGAGACCACCCTCGGGGACTCGCCGGTGGTGATCCGCGAGAAGGTGCACCTGGCCCAGCCGATGACCATCGACGACGCGCTGTACGAGATGGAGCTCGTCGGGCACGACTTCTTCCTGTTCGTGGACGCGGAGACGGCGCAGCCCTCGGTCGCGTACCGGCGCCGCGGCTGGAGCTACGGCGTGATCAAGCTCGACGCCGCGGTCACCACGGTGGGCAGCGGCACCGCGCCCGCCGGGGCGGTCGCCCAGCGCTGAGGCGGAACGCGGGGACGGCGACCGTCCGGACCGGCACGGCAGCGCCCGCCGGCACGGAGCCGGCGGGCGCTGCCGTCCCCGCCGCGCTCCCGTTCCCGCGACGCCGCAGCCCCCCCGCACGGGCGGTGTCGGTGGCGGGCGGCAGGATGGGCGGATGAGCTCGACGACCGCCCCCGCCCCGCCCCGCGGGACGGCGCACCGGCCCGGCGGCACGCTGTCGCTCTCGCAGGCCCGCCGCGTCGCCCTCCGCGCCCAGGGCCTCGACCGTCCCCGCGCGCCGCGCACCGGCCCGGCGACCATGCGCCACCTCCAGCAGGTCGTGGACCGGGTGGGCCTGCTCCAGATCGACTCGGTCAACGTGCTGGCCCGGGCCCACCTCATGCCCACGTTCTCGCGGGTGGGCCCCTACGACGCGGCGCTGCTCGACCGCGCGTCGGGGCGCGCGCCGCGGCGGCTCGTGGAGACCTGGGCGCACGAGGCGTCGTACGTGCCGCCGGAGACGTACGCCCTGCTCGGCTGGCGGCGCCGGCGGTACCTGGACTACGCGTGGGGCTCGATCCGGGAGGTGCCCCTGCGGTACTCGCCCCTGGTGGCCGACGTGCTGGCGATGATCGAGGCGGACGGCCCGCTGACTGCCTCCGAGGTCCACGCGCACGTCGAGGCGGACCACCCGCGCACGCGCACGGACTGGGGGTGGAACTGGACGGCCGCGAAGCGGGTGCTCGAGTTCCTGTTCTTCACCGGGGAGGTGGCGTCCGCGCGGCGGAACGCCCAGTTCGAGCGCTGCTACGACCTGACGTCGCGCGTGCTGCCCCCCGAGGTGCTGGCCGCCCCGGAGCCGGACGAGGCCGCGGCCGTGCGCGAGCTGCTCGCGATCGCCGCCCGCGCGCACGGGGTCGCCTCGGCGCGGTGCCTGCTCGACTACTTCCGCATCAAGGGGCCGCGGGCGCGCCGGGCGCTCGACGAGCTCGTCGAGGACGGCACGCTCGCCCCCGTCCGGGTGTCCGGCTGGGAGCGTCCCGTGTACCTGCACGCGGACGCCGACCTGCCGCGGCGCGCCACCGGGCGCGCGCTGCTCAGCCCGTTCGACCCGCTGGTGTTCGAGCGCCGCCGCCTGGAGGAGCTCTTCGGCCTGCGCTACCGCATCGAGATCTACGTGCCCGAGGCGCAGCGGGTGCACGGGTACTACGTGCTGCCGTTCCTGCGGGGCGAGCGGCTCGCGGCCCTCGTCGACCTCAAGGCCGACCGGGCGGCCGGGGTGCTGCGCGTCCACGCCGCGCACGAGCCGCCGGCGCCGGCGCCGGGCCCGGGGACGGCCGACGGCGCCCGGGACGACGCCGGCGAGGTCGCGGCCGACCTCGCGGACGAGCTGCGGCTGCTGGCCGGCTGGCTGGGTCTCGACGACGTGGTCGTCGGCGGCAAGGACGGGGCGCCCCGCGGGTCGCTCGCGGGCGTGCTCGCCGCCGCGCTCGCGGCCGCCTGACGTCGCCGTCCACGCCGGGGCGCGCGGTTTGCTGCCGGTCGGCGTCGCTCACCTACGATGGACGGGGCCCGGCTGTGCGGTCGGGACGCCAGGACGCCCCGCGCAACCGCGCCGGGGGCGCAGCGAGTCGGGAGTGCACGTGCCTGCGATCCTCGAGAAGGTCCTCCGCCTGGGCGAGGGGCGGATCCTCAAGAAGCTGTCGGGCGTCGCCCAGCAGGTCAACGCCCTGGAGGACAGCTTCACGGCGCTGTCGGACGCGGAGCTGCGTGAGGAGACCGACCGCTTCAAGGCCCGGCTCGCCGACGGCGAGACGCTCGACGACGTGCTCGCCGAGGCGTTCGCGGCGGTGCGCGAGGCCGCGCGCCGCACGCTCGGTCAGCGCCACTTCGACGTCCAGCTCATGGGCGGGGCCGCGCTGCACCTGGGCAACATCGCCGAGATGAAGACCGGTGAGGGCAAGACGCTGGTCGCCACCGCGCCGGCCTACCTCAACGCGCTGACCGGCAAGGGCGTGCACGTCGTCACGGTCAACGACTACCTGGCGAGCTACCAGGCCGACCTCATGGGCCGGGTCTACCGGTTCCTCGGCCTGACGACGGGCGTCATCCTCCAGGGGCAGACCCCGGCCGAGCGGCGCGTGCAGTACGCCGCCGACATCACGTACGGCACCAACAACGAGTTCGGCTTCGACTTCCTGCGCGACAACATGGCGTGGAGCACCGACGAGCTCGTGCAGCGCGGCCACCACTTCGCGATCGTCGACGAGGTGGACTCGATCCTCATCGACGAGGCCCGCACCCCGCTCATCATCTCCGGCCCCGCGTCGGGCGACGCGAACCGCTGGTACGCGGAGTTCGCGAAGGTCGTGCGCCGGCTGCAGCCCGAGCGCGACTACGAGGTCGACGAGAAGAAGCGCACCATCGGCGTGCTGGAGCCCGGGATCGAGCGCGTCGAGGACTACCTCGGCATCGACAACCTGTACGAGTCGCTCAACACCCCGCTCATCGGGTTCCTCAACAACGCCATCAAGGCCAAGGAGCTCTTCAAGCGGGACAAGGACTACATCGTCGACAAGGGCGAGGTGCTCATCGTCGACGAGCACACCGGCCGCGTCCTGCCGGGCCGCCGCTACAACGAGGGCATGCACCAGGCCATCGAGGCCAAGGAGGGCGTCGCCATCAAGGCGGAGAACCAGACGCTCGCCACCATCACGCTCCAGAACTACTTCCGCCTGTACGACAAGCTCGCCGGCATGACCGGTACCGCCGAGACCGAGGCGGCCGAGTTCCAGGGCACGTACAAGCTGGGCGTCGTGCCCATCCCGACGAACCGCCCGATGCAGCGCATCGACCAGGCCGACCTCGTCTACAAGGCCGAGGAGGGCAAGTTCGACGCGGTCGTCGCCGACATCGTCGAGCGGCACGCCAACGGCCAGCCTGTCCTCGTCGGCACCACCAGCGTCGAGAAGTCCGAGCTGCTGTCCCGCAAGCTGCGCAAGGCCGGGGTCCCGCACGAGGTCCTCAACGCCAAGCAGCACGCGCGCGAGGCGTCGATCGTCGCGCAGGCCGGCCGCAAGGGCGCCGTCACGGTCGCGACCAACATGGCCGGCCGTGGCACCGACATCATGCTCGGCGGCAACGCCGAGTTCATGGCGGTCGCCGACCTGGCCGCCCGCGGGCTCGACCCGAAGGAGAGCCCGGAGGAGTACGAGGCCGCGTGGCCCGAGGCGCTGGAGAAGGCCAAGGCGGCCGTGGCGGCGGAGCACGACGAGGTCGTCGAGCTCGGTGGCCTGTACGTGCTCGGCACGGAGCGCCACGAGTCGCGGCGCATCGACAACCAGCTCCGCGGGCGCTCCGGCCGCCAGGGCGACCCGGGCGAGTCCCGGTTCTACCTGTCGCTGCAGGACGACCTCATGCGGCTGTTCAACTCCGGGCTCGCCGAGTCGATGATGACCCGCGCCGGCTTCCCGGACGACCTGCCGCTCGAGTCGAAGATCGTGACGCGGGGCATCCGGTCGGCGCAGTCGCAGGTCGAGGCCCGCAACTTCGAGATCCGCAAGAACGTGCTGAAGTACGACGACGTCCTGTCGCGGCAGCGCGAGGTCATCTACGAGCAGCGCCGCCGCGTGCTCGAGGGCGAGGACCTGCAGGACCAGGTGCAGCACTTCCTCGAGGACGTCGTGGACGACTACGTCGCCGCGGCGACGGGGGAGGGCCACCCGGAGGACTGGGACCTGGAGCAGCTCTGGGCGTCGCTCAAGGCGGTCTACCCGGTCTCGATCGAGGTCGACGAGGTCGTCGAGCAGGCCGGCGGGCTCGGTCGCGTGACGCCGGAGCTGCTGCGCACCGAGCTGCTGTCGGACGCCCGGATCGCCTACCAGGAGCGCGAGCAGAGCCTCGGCGAGGCGAACATGCGCCAGCTCGAGCGCCGCGTCGTGCTGTCCGTGCTGGACCGCAAGTGGCGTGAGCACCTCTACGAGATGGACTACCTCAAGGAGGGCATCGGCCTGCGGGCGATGGCGCAGCGCGACCCGCTCATCGAGTACCAGCGCGAGGGCTTCCAGCTGTTCCAGGCGATGACCGGGTCCATCAAGGACGAGGCCGTCGGGTTCCTGTTCAACCTCGAGGTCAAGGTCGCCGAGCCGGCGCAGCCCGCCGCCGTCGGGGCCCCCGCCGGGGACGCCCCGGCCGCCGCGGAGGGCGCGGGCGACGGCTCGGAGCCCGTGCTGGTCGCGAAGGGGATCGACGGCCCGGAGCAGCGTGTGCCGCTGCAGTACTCGGCCCCGAGCGTCGACGGCGACAGCGGCGCGCAGGTGACGCGCAGCGGCCGCCGCGCAGCCGGTCCCGCCGCGGGCGCACCCGCCGCGCCGGCCCCGGCGGCGTCCGGGCGCCCTGACGGGGCGGACGACGCGGGCGGCAACCGCGAGGCACGTCGCAAGGCCGCCAAGCAGCAGCGCCGCCGGGGCTGAACCGGGCGTCGCGGACGGAGGGCGGCCGGGACCACCGGCCGCCCTCCGTCGTCAGCCCACCACCAGGGCCGCGGCCCGCCACCGCCCGGTCGCCCGGGTGAGCCGGATCGCGACGGCCCGCACGCGGCCCGCGTGGGCGACGACCACGGACGCCTCGAGCGCGTCCTGACCGACCGCCACCGCGCGGACCCGCCGCACCGACGGCCGGCGCACCGGGGTCCCGGCGTGCCCCGCCAGGTCGGACGGCGCCGCCACCGGGTCCAGCACGCGGCTGCGCGGAGCGGTGAGGACGGCGCGGCGGGCGAGCGTGTCGTAGACCTCCGGGGTGACCCAGCGGGCGAGCTGGGCGAGCGGCCGCGTGCCCGCGAGCACCTCCACGGCGGCGAGCGCGACCATGCAGCACGCCTGCCGTGGGTCCAGGGTGGCCGCGGCCCCGCCGGGGGAGCCCGGGGGCAGCGCCGGCACCGGCACCGGATCGGTCGGGGCGTCGTCGGGGACGGCGTGGCTGTACGCGGCGACGCCGCCCGCGCCGAGGCGCTGCACGACCGGCTGGTGAGCGGCGGCCCCGCCGGTCCCCCCTGCGGGCCGGCGGGGAGGGCGGTGCCGGGCCGGCAGCGGGGCCGTCGTCCTGCCGGCCGGTCCCGCCGTGGCGCGCGCGTCCGGCGCCGGGGTGCCCCGGCCGACGCCCCCGGACGGGAGGGCGCGCGGGGCGGACGCGGTGGTGGGCGCGCTCGTGTCCGCCGACGTCGTCGTCGGCGGGGCCGGCACGAGCCGCACCTCCACCGCGGTGCTCATGGGTGCACCGCCGGCGGCCGTCCCGCGGTGGCGCGCGGGAGCGCGGACCCGTCCAGGGGGCCGGTCGTGGGGCGCTGGCTGCTCGTCATGTGTCCTCCGTCGGGGCTCTGGGGCGCAAGGGGACGCCAGGTCTACCCGGCACCCCGGCGCCCCCACCAATCCGGCCGCGCAGCCTGGGGACGACGGCGTCGTCTCGACCACACTCGCCCCGGTTCGTCCCGGATGTGCACCGTGCACGGCGCGCGGGCGGGCACACTGGTGCCGTGCGCCTCTACCTGCCTGCGACCCTCGACGAGCTCGATGCCCTGCTGGGTGCCGGCACCCCTCTCGCCGCCCCCCGGCGTGCCCACGCGGTCACGCCGGCGCTGGCCGCGCTGCTGCCCGACGAGGACGAGGAGGGCGTGGAGTTCGCCGCCCAGCTCATGGCGGCGGACGACGCGCTCGTGCTGCTGGCCGCGCGCCCCGAGGCGACCGGGCTGCGCCTGGTCGTGACGGTGGAGGTGCCGGACGACGCCGTCCGCGAGGCGGCGCCCGGGGACGAGGACGCGGGCGACGAGGCCGCGAGCCTGGTCTCGCTGACGTCACCCGTGGCGCTGGACGACGTGGTGTGCGCGCACGTGGACGAGCCCGCGGCCCGCGACGAGGTGGCCCGTGCGCTCGACGGCGACGACGCGGCGCTCGACGCCCTGGCCGAGCGCGACCTGCTCTGGTACGACGTCACCGAGCTCGACCGCATCCCGCGCTGACCGCGCGCCGACCCCGCGCCGACCGCGCGCCGACCGCGCGCCGACCCCGCGTCGACCGCACGCCGATCCCGCGCCCGGCCCGGCCGTCCGACCGACCCCGGCACCGCCGGAGGGACCCCTCAGCGCTCGAGCAGCGGGTCCAGCACCTGCAGCGCCGCGCCGTGCAGCCGGCCGTTGGACACCAGGGCGGAGCCTCCGAACGGCCCGTCGACGCCCTGCAGCGAGGTGAACCGGCCACCGGCCTCGGTGACGATCGGCACGAGCGCCGCCATGTCGTGCAGCGACAGCTCGGGCTCCGCCGACAGGTCCACCGCGCCCTCGGCGACCAGGACGTGCGACCAGAAGTCCCCGTAGGCGCGGGTGCGCCACACCTGGCGGGTGAGCGACAGCATGTGCTCGAGCCGGCCCTGCTCCTCCCAGCCGCTCAGGCTGGAGTAGGAGAACGACGCGTCCTGCAGCCGGCCGACCTCGGAGACCTGGAGCCGGCTCGCCGCGGCGAGCGACCGCCCGGACCACGCGCCGGAGCCCTGCGCCGCCCACCACCGGCGTCCGAGTGCCGGTGCGCTGACCAGCCCGACCACCACGTCGTCGCCGTCGAGCAGCGCGATGAGGGTGGCCCACACGGGCACGCCGCGCACGAAGTTCTTCGTCCCGTCGATCGGGTCGACGACCCAGCGCCGCGGTCCGTGCCCGGTGTCGGGCATCTCCTCGCCGTGCACCGCGTCGCGCGGGCGGGTCCGGGAGAGCTGCGTCCGCACGAGCTCCTCGGCCGACCGGTCGGCGTCGGAGACGGGCGTGAGGTCCGGCTTGGTCTCGACCCGGAGGTCCTGCGCCTTGAAGCGCGACATCGTGAGCCCGTCCACCTGGTCGGCGATCACGTGGGCGAGGCGCAGGTCGTCGTCGTACCGGGTCATGCGCCCAACCTATCGGGAACCCGCCGGTCAGCCCGCCGGGTCGGGCGCGCCGGTCCGGCTGACCAGCAGCCGGCGGAACGAGTCCACGCGCGCGGCGCGGCCCTCCCGCACGTCCTCGTCCGGGGCCGCGGCCACCCACTCGTCGAGCGCGCAGTCGGGTGCGTCCGCCGCGTGGGTGCAGCCGCGGGGGCAGTCCTGGGCGACCTCCGCGAGGTCTGCGAACGCGCCGAGCAGGTGGTCCGGGTCGACGTGCGCGAGGCCGAAGGACCGCACGCCGGGCGTGTCGATGACCCACGTGCCGGCGGGCCCCGGGACGCGGAGCGCGACCGCGGACGTCGACGTGTGCCGCCCGCGGCCGGTGACGTCGTTGACGACGCCCGTGGCCCGCAGCGCGTCGGGGACGAGGGCGTTGACGAGGGTCGACTTGCCGACGCCGGAGTGCCCGACGAGCACGGACGTGCGACCGGCCAGCGCCTCCTGCACCGCGTCGAGGCCCTCGATCGCGTCGCCGTCGCGCCGGGTGACCACCACCCGCACGCCGATCGGCTCGTAGAGCGCGCGCAGCGTCGCCGGGTCCGCGAGGTCCGCCTTGGTGAGCGCCAGCAGGACCTCCATCCCGGCGTCGTAGGCGGCGACCACGCAGCGGTCGATCATCCGGGTGCGCGGCTCGGGGTCGGCGAGGGCGGTGACGACGACGAGCTGGTCGGCGTTCGCGACGATGACGCGCTCGACGGGGTCGGTGTCGTCCGCCGTGCGGCGCAGCACCGTCGACCGGTCGGCGATCCGCACGATGCGCGCGAGCGAGCCCGCCGCGCCGGACGTGTCGCCGACGAGGTCGACGCGGTCGCCGGGGACGACGCGCTCCCGGCCCAGCTCCCGGGCCTTCATCGCGGTCGCGACCCGCTCGCCGGGGCCGTCGGCGTCGACGAGCACGGTGTAGCGGCCCCGGTCGACGCCGGTGACGAGCGCCCGCTCGGCGTCCGCGTGCTCCGGCCGGGTCTTCGTCCGCGGGCGGGAGCCGCGCCGGCTCGGACGGACCCGCACGTCCGACTCGTCGAGTGCCCGGCGTGCCACGGTCAGCGGCCCGCGGGGCGGGCGGTGCCGCGGGTCCGGGCGCGGCCGGCGGTCACGCCAGCATCCCGTCCCACAGCCCGACGAAGTCGGGGATCGTCTTGGCGGTCGTCGCCACGTCCTGCACCAGCACGCCGGGGACGGCCAGCCCGAGCAGGGCCCCGAACGTCGCCATGCGGTGGTCGGCGTACGTCCGCACGGTGCCGCCGTGCAGGGGCCGCGGCGTGATGACGAGGCCGTCGGCGGTCTGCTCGGCCTGCCCGCCGAGCCGGGTGATCTCGGCGGAGAGCGCCGCGAGCCGGTCGGTCTCGTGGCCGCGCAGGTGCGCGATGCCGCGCAGGCGCGTGGGGGAGTCCGCCAGGGCGGCGAGGGCAGCGATCGTCGGCGCGAGCTCGCCCGCGGCGTGCAGGTCGAGGTCGAGCCCGCGGACCGTACCGGTGCCGGTGACGGCCAGCACGTCGCCGTCCAGGCGCGTCGTCGCCCCCATCCGCTCGAGGATGCCCGGCAGCAGGCCTCCCGGCTGGGTGGTCGACGCCGGCCAGCCCGGGACGCGCACGGTCCCGCCGGCGACCAGCGCCGCGCACAGGAACGGCGCCGCGTTGGACAGGTCGGGCTCCACGCGGACGTCGCGCGCGGCGACCGGGCCGGGCTCGACGCGCCAGATCGCGGGCCGGGAGTCGTCCACCACCACGCCGGCGGCCCGCAGCACCGCCACCGTCATCTCGATGTGCGGGAGGCTCGGCAGCGTCGGGCCGGTGTGCCGGACGGTCAGCCCCTGGTCGAACCGGGCCGCCGCGAGCAGCAGCCCGGACACGAACTGGGACGAGCCGGACGCGTCGACGTCCACGCTGCCGCCCCGCACCCGTCCGGCGCCGTCGACGGTGAACGGCAGGTGCCCGGGCTCGCCCTGCTCGCCGACCCGGACCCCGAGGGCGCGCAGGGCCGTGAGCACCGGGCCCATGGGGCGGACCCGGGCCCCCTCGTCGCCGTCGAACCGCACGGGTCCGTCCGCGAGAGCGGCCACGGCGGGCAGGAACCGCATGACGGTCCCGGCGAGCCCGCACCGCACGTCGGCCGGGCCCCGGAACCGCCCGGGCGTCACGAGCCAGTCCCCGGGCGACGCGGGGTCGTCCTCCACGGTGGTGCCGAGGTCGCGCAGCGCCTGCGCCATGAGCAGCGTGTCCCGCGACCGGAGCGGGGCGCGCAGGCGCCCCGGCCCGTCGGCCAGGGCCGCGAGCACGAGGTACCGGTTGGTGAGCGACTTCGACCCGGGCACCTCGACGGTCGCGTCGAGGGGGTGCGCCGCGGTGGGGGCGGGCCAGTCGGCGGCGGCGCCGACCCCGGCGGGGACGTCGTCGCGGGTGGCGTGGGTCATGCGAGCAGGCTAGCGGGACGGGTCGCGACGACGCCGGGCCCGTCCACGCGGCGGCGCGGGCCCGCGACGGTGCGCGGGCGCACGGTCAGCGCACGGCCTCCGTGACCGTCCGGCGCGCGGCCCTGCCCGCCGCCGCGACGCCCGACGCGGCGCCCGCCGCCGACGCGGCCGCCGCGCGGGTGGCGCGCGCGTGCTCGACGCGCCACCGCACGGACGGGCGCCCCGCGGTGTCGGCGGCGGCGATGAGGGCGCCGCCGGTCAGCGACAGCCCCCGCAGGAACCGGGCCTTGCGGGCCTTCTTCTGCTCGGCGTCGAGGTGGGCGCGCTCCTTGCGGGAGGGCGGGGCGTCGGCGGCCGCGAGCGGGAGCGTGAGGGCGGCGAGCGCCAGCGCGGCGGCGCGCGGCGCGCGTCCGGTGGCGAGCAGCAGCGCCGCCAGCGCGGTGGCGCCGCCGTGGGCCCGCACTAGCGTCGTGAGCTGCGCGTCGGAGGGGTGCCGGTACGCGTCCAGGGCACCGCCGAGGGCGCCGCGGGGCACCGAGGCGTTCAGCCGCTCGACGGCGTCCCGGGCCACGGGGACGTGCGCGGACGGCCGGCGCAGGGCGTCGACCCCCTCGCTGAGGAACCACGACGCGAAGAGCGGTCGGGCGATGCGGCGCAGCAGCATGACGTCCTCCTCCGGCGGTCCGCGACGCACGGACACCTGGCGTCCAACGTAGTGTCCGGCGATGCGCGGCGCGCCCGGGAATGCCCGCGGCGGGCGGTCGTGTTGTGCAGGCCATGAGCTGTACGACCCTGGAACGCCCTGCGCCCGCCTCCGCGGTGGCGACGCTGCCGGCGACCGCGCCGGTGCCGGTCGCCGCGTCGGCGCCCGCACGGTCCGGCGTGCCCCGCGCGCGCGGACTAGGCTCGGCGGTGATGAGCGAGGACACCACACGCGCCCCCGAGTCCGAGGACGACGCGGCGCGCAGCGAGCGGTTCGAGGCCGAGGCGCTGGTCTACCTGGACCAGCTCTACGGCGCCGCCCTGCGCATGACGCGCAACCCGTCGGACGCCGAGGACCTGGTCCAGGAGACGTTCGCGAAGGCGTTCGCCGCGTTCCACCAGTACCGGCCGGGCACGAACCTCAAGGCCTGGCTGTACCGGATCCTGACGAACACCTTCATCAACACGTACCGCAAGAAGCAGCGCGAGCCGCAGCAGTCCCAGGCCGACGAGATCGAGGACTGGCAGATCGCTCGCGCGGAGTCGCACACCTCGACCGGGCTGCGCTCGGCCGAGGCGGAGGCGCTGGACCACCTGCCGGACTCCGACGTGAAGGACGCGCTCGCGCGGCTCCCGGAGGACTTCAGGATCGCGGTGTACCTCGCGGACGTCGAGGGCTTCGCCTACAAGGAGATCGCCGAGATCATGGGCACCCCGATCGGGACGGTGATGTCCCGGCTGCACCGCGGGCGGGGCCAGCTGCGCGACATGCTGGCCGACTACGCCCGCGACCGGGGGCTCGTGGCCGCGGCGCCGGCGCCCGACGGCACCGGCACGGGAACGGGGAGGGCACGATGACGGGCTGGGACGCGGCGGCGGGGGCGCCGGCCGAGGGGTCGTCCGGGGGCTGCGGTCCGGAGTGCGAGCAGGCGCTCGGCCGGCTGTTCGCCTACGTGGACCGCGAGCTCGAGCCGGTCGACGCCGCCCAGGTGCGCGCGCACGTCGAGGAGTGCCGGCCGTGCCTGGACGAGATGGCGGTCGAGACCATGCTCAAGGAGCTGGTGCGGCGCTGCTGCCAGGAGCAGGCCCCGGCGGACCTGAGGGTGAAGATCCACGCCCGCCTCACCGAGCTGCGGATCACGCGGACCGTCTGAGGCGCCGCCGCCGAGCGGGACGGACGACGAAGGGCCCGGTGCGTGAGCACCGGGCCCTTCGTGCGCCTCGCGCCTCAGGCGTTGGGGCGCTTGCCGTGGTTCGCGGAGCTCCCGGCGCGGGAACGGCGCTTGCGGCCACGCTTGCTCATCGATCTCTCCCTGGTCTGGCGTGCCGGCCGGACGAGGTGTGCCTCGACGGCCCAGTGACCCCCCATCGTCCCACACCCGGCGGCTGCCGCCGCACGCGGACCGGGGCCGGCCGCACGCGGGTGTTCAAGCCCCGGGGGGTTCCGGCCGATGACAGGGGGGTGACCGAGCAGCCGCAGTCCGTCGTCCCCCTCCTGCACGCCCTGGCCCAGGCCGGCGGCTCCGACCTGCACGTGAAGGTCGGGTCCGAGCCGCGGGTGCGCGTCGACGGCCGGCTGCGCCGCCTCCAGGCGCGCGCGCTGACGCCGCGGGACACCGCGAACATGCTCGACGAGGTGCTCCCGCCGGAGCTCGCGGAGGAGTTCGCGCACTCGCACGAGGCCGACTTCGCGTTCTCGCTGTCGGGCGTCGGCCGGTTCCGCGTCAACGCCTACCAGGCGCGCGGCACCTACGGCCTGGTGTTCCGCCTGGTCGCGATGGGGGCGCAGTCCATGTCGGAGCTCGGGCTCCCGGACGTGGTGGGGGAGCTGGCGCTGGAGCCGCGCGGGCTCGTGCTGGTCACGGGGCCCACCGGCTCGGGCAAGACCACGACGCTCGCGTCGATGATCGACCTCATCAACACCGTGCGCGAGGCCAACATCGTCACGATCGAGGACCCGATCGAGGTGCTGCACCAGGACAAGCGCGGCATCGTCTCGCAGCGGGAGATCCGGCAGGACACGGCGGACTTCACGGTCGCGCTGCGGGCGGCGATGCGCCAGGACCCCGACGTGATCTTCGTCGGCGAGATGCGCGACGTGGAGACGGTGCGGGCGGCGCTGTCGGCGGCGGAGACCGGGCACCTGGTGCTGTCGACGCTGCACACCATCGACGCCGCGGAGTCCGTGAACCGGATCGTCGACTTCTTCCCGCCGCACGAGCAGCAGCAGGTGAGGGTGGCGCTGGCGCAGGCGCTGCGCGGCATCGTCTCGCAGCGCCTGGTGCGCAGGGCGGACGGCCACGGCCGGGTCGCGGTGATCGAGGTGCTGGTCAACACCGGCCGGACCGCCGAGGCGATCGTGGACCCGGGCAGCACCGAGCCGCTGCTGGACCTGATCCGGCAGGGCGACTACTACAAGATGCAGACATTCGACCAGCACCTGGCGCAGCTCGTCGCGGACGGGTCCGTGTCGTACGACGAGGCCGTCGCGGTGGCGACCAACCCGCAGGACCTGACCGTCGAGCTGCGGGCGAGCGGCGTGATCGCCTGACCCCTTGCGGCGCCCGGGGCGGCGTCCTACGGTGGCAGAACGCGATATATCTCGAACCGAGGAGCCTGCCGTGGCCACCGAGTCCTGGGTCGTCATCGGCCCCCAGACCGTCGACGTGGAGGACGTGCGGTCCCTGCGCGTCCAGGTGAACGGGGGGCGGGTCGACGTCGTGGCGCACGACGACCCCGACGCGACGGGTGCCCGCATCCAGGTGCACCGCGTGGACGGCATGCCGCTGGAGGTCACCTACGCCGACGGCGCGCTCTGGGCCGGGGTGCGGTCCGTCACCGGGCTCGACGGGCTGATCGACAAGCTGCGCGGGCCGCACCAGCGCGACCGGGTCGAGGTGCACGTGGCGGTCCCGCGCGGCGCGGCCGTCTCGCTGGCGTCGGTGAACGCCGACCTGCTGCTCGCCGGCGTGCAGCAGGACGCCTCGGTGTCCACGGTCGGCGGCGCGGTCGTGGTCGACGGCACGCGCGGCGCCCTGTCGCTCAAGAGCGTCTCCTCGGACGTCGTCGTGCGCGACCACGCGGGCGACCTGTCCGCCGGCACGGTGTCCGGCGCGGTGACCGCCTCGGGCGCGCTGTCGCGCGTCACCGTCACGACGGTGTCCGGCGAGGTCACGCTCGACTGCCTCGCGGCGAGCTCGGTGGTGCAGGCGCGCACCGTCTCGGGCGACGTGGCCGTGCGGCTGCCCGCGGGGCACGGCGTCGGCGTCGAGGCGCGCAGCGTGTCGGGCCGGGTGGTGGTCGACGGCGTCGAGCACGGCGAGCGCCGTCCGGGGCGCACGAGCGTGGACCTGCGCGACCCCCAGGCGACGTGCTTCGTGACCACGCAGACCGTGTCCGGCCACCTCACCGTCCTGCACGGCGCGCCGCTCGCGGAGCCCGTGGTGCCGCCGGCGGGGCCCGGGGCGGGCGGTCCCGTCCCGGGAGCCTGATGGCGGTCTTCGCGCACGGGCAGCTCCGGCTCTACCTGCTCTCGCTGCTGGAGGACGGCCCGCGCCACGGGTACGAGCTCATCACGGCGCTGTCCGACCGGTTCGGCGGCCTGTACCGGCCGAGTGCGGGCACGGTGTACCCGCGGCTGGCGCGGCTGCAGGAGGACGGGCTGGTCGCGCGGACGCAGGAGGGACGCACGGCCACGTACGCGCTCACGGACCGGGGGCGGCAGGAGCTGCGCGACCGGCGGGCCGACCTGGTCGCCCTCGAGCACGACGTGGCCCGGTCGGTGCGGGAGCTCGCGGCGCAGGTGCGGACCGACGTGGTCGGGTCGATGGCGGGGCTGCGCGCGGAGCTCGCGGCGGCGGCCCAGCAGGCCCGGGCCGGGGCCCCGGTCGGGTCGGACGGTGCGCCCGGGACGCCGGGGGCACCCGGGACGGACGCGCGGGACGACGCCGGGCGGCACGGCGCGCCGGGCGAGCCGGACCGCGCCGCGCGGCGGGAGCAGCGGGCCGCGCACCGGCGCCGGGTGCGTGCCGAGGCGGACCTCGCCGCGTTCCGGACCCAGGTCCGCGCCGCCCTGCGGGAGGCCGAGCAGCGCGGCGGCATCACGCCGCTGACCGCCGAGACGGTCCGGACCGTCCTGGCGAGCGCCCGGGCGGCGATCGAGGCGACGCTGCCCCGGTGACGCCGGGCTAGACCACGTCCTCCGGGAGCCCGAGCCAGGCGTTCCAGTGCGAGTGCAGCACGAGCCACGCCATGAGGCCGTACCCGGCCTGGCCCGGCAGGGCGCCGTCGCCGGCGGCGAGGTCCGCGAGCCACTGCTCGTGCCCGGCGAGCGGCGTGAACGTGTCGACGTAGGGCACGCGGCGCCGGGTCGTGACGTCCGCGAACGCGGCGGACAGGTCCGCGAGCGTGGTCGCGTCGACCCCCGCGCCGGGCGGCGGCCCGACGACGAACGCCGGCATGCGCCGCTGCTCCGCGGCGTCGAGGACGTTGGCGAGGTTGAGCCGGCTGCGGGCGAGGGAGAGTCCGGCGAGCGCGTCGGCCCGGCCGAGCGCGACGACCAGCCGGGTCTCGACCTCCGGGGAGGTGCGCCGGGCGACCTCCTCCTCCCACCGGGCGGACAGGCCGGTGGTCGTCTCCCCGGGCACCGCCAGGGTGAGCACCGTCGGGGGCAGCGGGGCGGCCGTGCGGGCGGCGACGCGGCCGACCCAGCCCAGCGCGCGGGGGTCGCCCGCCCCGGCGGCCAGCTCGTCCCCGACCACCACCAGGCGCAGCGCCTGCTCGCCCACGTCCGTCCCCGTCCTGTCGGTGCCGCGCGGCGGTGGCCGCGCACGTGCGGGGTCCAGTGTCGCAGCCGTGCGGTCCGGGAGCCGGTGCGACGCGCGCACGGCGGGGTGGCCGCGCGGTCCCCGTGCCGGGACCGCGCGGCGCTCAGCGCAGGCGGCTGCCCTCGGTCCAGTCGTGCCGCGACGGGGGCGGGGGCCGGTGCCCGAGCCCGTCACGGCGGACCGTGTCGACGAGGCGCGCCGTGAGCCAGACGAGGAGGGTCAGCAGGCCGAGGAGGAGGATCGTGATCGCCATGGCAGGAATCCTGCCGACATCGATCTCCCGCCACGAGTGGCAGGAGGGTCGTATCTCGTCGAGATCCCGCCAGACGTGGCATCCTGGCCGCATGTTGCGACGCGTGGCCGCCATCGCGGTCCCCGGGGTGGCCGCCTTCGAGCTCGGGCTCGTGTGCGAGGTCTTCGGCATCGACCGCTCCGACACGGGCGGTCCGCGGTTCGACTTCACCGTGTGCACCCCCGAGCCGGGTCCCCTGCCGATGAAGCAGGGCCTGCGGCTCGACGTGCCGGCCGGGCTGGAGGCCACGGCCGACGCCGACCTCGTGATCGCGCTGCCGTACGGGGCCCCGTACGAGCTGCCCGCGCCGGTGCTGCAGGCGCTGCGGGACGCGCACGAGCGCGGGGCCTGGGTGATGAGCATCTGCTCGGGGACGTTCGCGCTCGGGGAGGCCGGCCTGCTGGACGGTCGGCGCTGCACCACGCACTGGATGTACGCCGACGACCTGGCGCACCGGTTCCCCGCCGCGGACGTCGACCCGGCGGTGCTCTACGTGGAGGACCGGGGCGTCATCAGCAGCGCCGGCACCGCGGCCGGCATCGACGCCTGCCTCCACCTCGTGCGGCGGGAGCTGGGGGCGCGCGACGCCGCCGCCATCGCGCGGCGCATGGTGGTGCCGCCGCACCGCGACGGCGGCCAGGCGCAGTACGTCGAGACGCCGCTGCCGTGCGACGCGGACACCCTGGCGCCGCTGCTGGCGTGGCTCGTCGAGCACCTGGACGAGGAGCTCACCGTCCCGGACCTCGCCGCGCGGGCGCTGATGTCCGAGCGCACCTTCGCGCGGCGGTTCCGCGCCGAGACCGGGACCACGCCCGCCGCCTGGATCACCCGGCAGCGGCTCGTGCGGGCCCAGGAGATGCTGGAGCGCACGGCGGCCGGGGTCGAGGACGTCGCCCGGGCGAGCGGGTTCGGCAGCGCGGCGATCCTGCGGCACCACTTCGCGCGCGTCCTCGGCACGAGCCCCCAGGCCTACCGCCGGCAGTTCGCGTGCACGGACGACGCGGAGCGCGCGGCGGCGGCAGCCGTGGCATGAGCTCGCACGACTTCACCCGCCGGATGCATACAAAACGGACATAGGGACGCCTAGCGTGGCTCGGAGCCGGGGGAGGCCCGGCGTCCCCGTGCCCGGAGGCGACATGCAGGTCAGGCTTCTCCCGCTCGTCGACGTCACCGCCGAGGAGGGGAGGGCCTGGCAGGACCTGGCCTCGGACGCCGTGGCCCCCAACATGTGCCTCGACCCGCGCCAGCTCCTGGCCGCCCGGCACCTCGGGGAGCGCGTCGCCGACCTGCGGCTGCTCGTCGTGACCGAGGGCGCACGCTGGCTCGCCGTGCTGGCGCTGACCACGAAGCGGGTGATCCCGCGCCTGCCCGTCCAGGCGCTCACCACGGGCGGGGACTACATGACCCTCGAGTCCGACCGCCACCACCCGCTGGTGCGCCGCGGGCGGGCCGTCGAGGCGCTCGACGCCCTGCTGCGGGGCGCCCCGACCGTGGGCCTGCCCGGGCTCGCGCTCCTGCGCCGGTTCCCCCTCGAGGGCCCGCTCGCCGACGCGCTCGCCGAGGTGGTGCGGCGCCGGCGGCTGCCCGTCGTCGAGCGCTCCCGGGAGACCGGGGCGTGGGCGCCGCGCGAGGCGTTCACGGTGCTCGACGTCCCCGACCCGGTGGACGGCGTCATCGTCGACCCGCCGCTGTCGACCGCGCACCTGCGCCCCGGGGACGCCCAGAAGCTCCGCCGCGTGGTGCGCGGCATCACACGGGAGACCGGCGAGCCGATCGCGCTGCACCTCGAGGCCGCCCGGCCCGACGCGGACGACCGGTTCGTCGAGCTGCAGTCCGCCGGGTGGAAGGGCGACACGGACCGCGGAGGGGCGGCCGTCGGGCTGGACCCGCGCCGCGAGCACTGGTTCCGCGACGCCGCCCGGGCGTTCCGGGAGGACGGCGACCTCGCGGTGCTGCGCCTCGCCGCCGGACCGCACACGCTGTGGACCGGGTACCTCGCGCGCTCGGGCGGCGGCTGGTTCGGGATGCTCGACGCGTACGACGAGCGGTTCCGGAAGTTCAGCCCGGGGTCCGTCGGCCGGGTCGTCGCCATGACGTACCTGCTGGGCGCGACGGACGCCCCGTTCGTCGACCCGGGCTTCGGGTCGCACTACGCCGTCGGCGCCCGCCTGTGGCCCGCGCCGCGCACCCAGGTGGACCTGCTGCTGCCCGCCGGGGGGTTCGCCGCGCACGCGCTCGTGCGGGCGGTGCCGCTGGCCCGGCGCGTCGGCCTGGCCGGGTGAGACGCCGCCGCCCCCGCGCCGGTCCCGGAGGGGGACGGCGCGGGGGCGGCGCGGGTACCGGGAGGCTCAGCGCTCGAAGGCCGCCCGCAGCAGGTCCGCCTGCTCCGCCTGGTGCACCTTCGCGGAGCCCGCCGCGGTGGACGCCGACGCCGGGCGGGAGACCGCCCGCACCGGGGCGCCGACCACCTGCGGCAGCGCCATCGACATGAAGCTCCACGGCCCCTGGTTGCGCGGCTCGTCCTGCACCCACACCAGCTCGGCGCCGTCGAACGGCGCGAGCGCGGCGCGCAGGCCCTCGTGGTCGAGCGGGTAGAGCTGCTCGAACCGGAGCACCGCCGTGCGCTCGTCGCCGAGCTTCTCGCGCTGCGCCACGAGGTCCCAGTAGACCTTGCCGGAGCAGAGCAGCACGCGGTCGACCCGCGCCGCGTCCCTCGCCGCCACGTCGTCGCCGATGACCGGCCGGAACGTGCCCGACGTGAAGTCCTCGACCGCCGACGCCCCGGCCTTGAGCCGCAGCATCGACTTCGGCGTGAACACCACGAGCGGGCGGCGCGGGCGGGTGTACGCCTGGTGCCGCAGCAGGTGGAAGTACGACGCGGGCGTCGTGGGCTGCGCCACCGTCATGTTGCCCTCGGCGCACAGCTGCAGGAACCGCTCGATGCGGGCCGACGAGTGGTCCGGGCCCTGCCCCTCGTAGCCGTGGGGGAGCAGCAGCACGACGGACGAGTGCTGCCCCCACTTCTGCTCGGCGGAGGAGATGAACTCGTCGATGACCGTCTGCGCGCCGTTGACGAAGTCGCCGAACTGCGCCTCCCACAGCACCAGGGCGTCGGGACGCTCGACGGAGTAGCCGTACTCGAACCCGAGCGCGGCGTACTCCGACAGCGAGGAGTCGTACACCCAGAACTTCGCCTGGTCGGCGGACAGGTACAGCAGCGGGGTCCACTCGGCGCCGGTCTCCCGGTCGTGCAGGACGGCGTGCCGCTGCACGAACGTCCCGCGGCGGGAGTCCTGCCCCGCGAGGCGCACCGGCGTGCCCTCGATGAGCAGCGACCCGAACGCGAGGATCTCGCCGAAGCCCCAGTCGATGCCGCCCTCGCGCGACATCTGCTCGCGCCGGGCCAGCAGCTGCGCGAGCTTCGGGTGCACCGTGAAGCCCTCGGGCGCCCGGACGTGCGCGGCACCGATCCGCTCCAGCACCTTGGCCGGGACGGCCGTCTGCCAGCCGATGATGACGCCCGCGTCCTCGCGCTGGGACTCGGGACGCTCCAGGCCGGCCACCGGCTCGGCGTCCGGCGACGGCGGCGTCCAGCCCTCCTCGCGGGTCTCCGCGAACACCCGCTCGAGCTGCGCCTGGTAGTCGCGCAGCACGTGCTCGGCCTCCTCCAGCGTGATGTCCCCGCGGGACACCAGCGCCTCGGTGTAGAGCTTGCGCACCGAGCGCTTGGCCTCGATGAGGTTGTACATGAGGGGCTGGGTCATCGAGGGGTCGTCGCCCTCGTTGTGGCCGCGCCGGCGGTAGCAGACCATGTCGATGATGACGTCGCGGTCGAACTGCTCGCGGTACTCGAACGCGAGCTCGGCGACCCGGACGCACGCCTCGGGGTCGTCGCCGTTGACGTGGAAGATCGGCACCTGCAGGCCCTTGGCCACGTCGGTGGCGTACTGCGAGGAGCGCGACGACGACGGGCCGGTGGTGAAGCCGACCTGGTTGTTGATGACGACGTGCACCGTGCCGCCGGTGCGGTAGCCGCGCAGCTGCGCCAGGTTGAGGGTCTCGAAGACCACGCCCTGGCCCGCGAACGCCGCGTCCCCGTGGATGAGGATCGGCAGCACGGAGAACCCGTCGCCGCCCAGGTCGATCCGGTCCTGCTTGGCGCGGACGATGCCCTCGAGCACGGGGTCCACGGCCTCCAGGTGCGACGGGTTCGCCGCGAGGTACACCCGCGTCGAGGCGCCGGACTCCGACTGGAACACGCCCTCGGTCCCGAGGTGGTACTTCACGTCGCCCGAGCCCTGCACGGACTTCGGGTCCTGGTTGCCCTCGAACTCGCTGAAGATCTGCCCGTAGGACTTGCCGGCGATGTTCGCGAGCACGTTGAGCCGGCCGCGGTGCGCCATGCCGATGGCGACCTCGTCCAGGCCGCCCTCGGCCGCGCGGGACAGGATCGCGTCGAGCAGCGGGATGACGGACTCGCCGCCCTCCAGGGAGAACCGCTTCTGCCCGACGTACTTGGTCTGCAGGAACGTCTCGAACGCCTCGGCCGCGTTCAGGCGGCGCAGGATGCGCAGCTGGTCCTCGCGCGGGGTCGGGGCGTAGCCGGCCTCCAGCCGCTCCTGCAGCCAGCGGCGCTGGCGGGGGTCCTGCAGGTGCATGTACTCGAAGCCGGTGGTGCGGCAGTACGAGTCGCGCAGCAGGCCGAGCACCTGGCGCAGCGTGGCGCGCGGCCGGCCCGTGAAGCCGCCGGTCGGGAACGTGCGGTCCAGGTCCCACAGCGACAGGCCGTGCGTCTGCACGTCCAGGTCGGGGTGCTTGCGCAGCCGGTACGCGAGCGGGTCGGTGTCGGCCATGAGGTGGCCGCGCGACCGGTAGGCGTGGATGAGCTCGGCGATGCGGGCCGGCTTGATCGCCTCGGCGTCCGGGTCGGCTGCCTCCTTGACCCAGCGGATCGGCTCGTAGGGCACCCGCAGCGACGCGAACACCCGGTCGTAGAACCCGTCCTCGCCGAGCAGCTTGCGGTGCAGGATGCGCAGGAAGTCGCCGGACTGCGCGCCCTGGATGATGCGGTGGTCGTAGGTGGACGTCACCGTCAGCACCTTCGACACGCCCATCTTGTTGAGCTGCTCGTCGGACGTGCCCTGGAACTCCGCCGGGTAGTCCATCGCCCCGACGCCGATGATCGTGCCCTGCCCCTGCATGAGGCGCGGCACCGAGTGCACCGTGCCGATGGTGCCGGGGTTGGTCAGCGAGATCGTCGTGCCGGCGAAGTCGTCCACGCCGAGCTTCCCGCCGCGGGCGCGCCGCACGACGTCCTCGTACGCCGTCCAGAACTGGGCGAAGTCGAGCGCCTCCGCCTTCTTGATGCTCGGCACGAGCAGCTGGCGGGTGCCGTCCGGCTTCGCCAGGTCGATCGCGAGGCCGAGGTTCACGTGCGCCGGCGTCATGACGCCGGGCTTGCCGTCGACCAGCGTGTACGCGCTGTTCATCGCCGGCATCTCGCCGAGCGCCTCGACCAGCGCGAAGCCGATGAGGTGCGTGAACGAGACCTTGCCGCCGCGGCCGCGCGCCAGGTGGTTGTTGATGACGATGCGGTTGTCGACGAGCAGCTTGGCCGGGATGGCGCGGACCGACGTCGCGGTCGGCACTTCGAGGCTGGCCTCCATGTTGGTGACGACGCGCGCGCTGGGGCCGCGCAGGCGCTGCACCTCGTCCGCGGCCTCCGGCGGCTCGAGCTCCGCCTCGCGCGCCGCCTTCGCGGCGGGCGCGTAGGGGGCGGTCGCGGGCTGCGCGGTCGCCACCGGGGACGTCGTCGGCACCGGCTCGGGGTCGCGCGGCGTCGGCGCCGGGCCCGCGGGGGCGGAGGCCGCCGGGGCGGGGGCCGGCGGGACCGCGGTGCCGTCACCGGTGTGCGCCGGGCGCGTGGCGCCGGCCTCGGCCACG
>NZ_JBCLVN010000074.1:0-5388 GCF_039548315.1 Cellulomonas olei | reverse complement strand
GCCGCGCGGCCGGCCGGCGCACCCCGGCCCTACGGCCGCAGCGCGTGCCGGAGCAGCGTGCGGACCGCCGCGCGGTCCCGGGCGCGCAGGGCCGTCGGCAGCAGCGTGGCGGCGTACAGCCGCGACGTGACGTGCAGGCGCGCCGCCCGCGCCGCCCGGCGCCACCCCTGGCGCGCCATCAGCTCCGCGGCCAGGTCGAAGTACTCCCGCTCCCCCTCGAAGCGCGAGCCGTCGAGCAGCTTCACCGACGACGCGCTCGCGCTGTGCCGCCGGTAGGCGAACACCTCGGTCGGCTCGACCACGAGCCGCGACCCGGCGAGCACCATGTCGAGCACGAGCGCCAGGTCGAGGATGATCGGCAGCCCCGGCCGGAACGGGGTGCGCTGCACGGCCTCGCGGCGGAACACCAGCGACGGCCAGTACAGCCAGTCGCCGTGCAGCAGGCTCGTGGCCAGCGGCTCGCCCGCGAGGACGCGCGTGCCGGTGCCGCGGGGGCGGACGAGCCGCTGCTTCACGGTGTCCGCGAGGGGCCGCGACGGCTGCCCGTGCTCGTCCACCACGACCACGCCGGGCTGGATGATGTCGGCGTCCGGGAACCGGCGGTGCGCGGCCGTGACCACCGCGACGAAGTCGGGCAGCAGCACGTCGTCCGAGCCCGGGACGGCCACGAGGTCGGCCTCCGCGAGCGCGACGCACTGGCGGAACACCTCCGCGATGCCGCGGTTCTCCGGGTTGCGCAGGTAGACGATGCGCTCGTCCCCCAGGGACGCGAGCCACTCGCCGGCCCACGGGTCGGGGTTCGCGTCGTCGACGACGGTGAGCCGCCAGCCCGGGTCGGTCTGCGCGAGCACGCTGCGCACGGTCTCGCGCAGGTACTCCGGGTCGCCCCAGTAGGGCACCATCAGGTCGATCACGCGGCAGGACCGTCCGCGCCGCCGGCGCCGTCGACGGGGCCCGCGGGGTCGGCGGGTGCCGCGCGGCTCGCGGTGGCCGCCAGCCGCTCGACGTCGAACCGCACCAGCGCGATCTCCTCCGCGAGCGTCCGGGTCTCCTCCTCGAGCGTGGTGATCTCCGCGCTGAGCTGGATGCACACGAGCAGCAGGACGATCAGGGCAAGCGCGAACAGCAGGTTGCTGGGCGTCTGCACGCCCACCCAGTCCGCGAGCGCGGCGACCGCGCCGGGGAACGCGCCGAACACGCACACGCCCACCCCGACGACGATCCACGTGATCGCGTACTTCTCCCGCAGGCGGCGGGTGCGCAGCAGCAGGACCAGGAACACGACCAGCGCGACGCACGCCGCGAGGGCGAAGGGGTAGCCGCTCACCGGTGCACCCCCGCCGGGACCTGGCCGAGCGGCCGCGACACCGCGATCAGGAGGGCGAGGACGGCGCGACCCAGGAACAGGGCCGCCTTCGCCGGGTTGTGCGACGGCGTGCCGCCGGCCCGCGGGCGCATCTCGACCCCGATCTGCCGCACGGTCAGCCCGGCGCGGCACGCGATGACGAGCGACTCCACGGTGTCGCCCAGGTACTCCGCCGGGTACTCGTCGGCGAACAGCAGGATGGCGCGGCGGTTCGACGCCCGGAACCCGGACGTCGTGTCGGTCAGCCGGGTCCCGGCGATGCGCGAGAGCACGCCGGACAGGACGGACATCGCCCAGCGGCGCGGACCGCGCACGGAGTAGGACCCGACGCCGGCGAACCGCGCGCCGATCACGACGTCGGCGCCGTCGGCGAGGGCGTCGACCACCCGCCGCACGTCGGCCGGGTCGTGCTGGCCGTCGGCGTCCACCTGGACCGCGGCGTCGTAGCCCTCCCGGGCCGCGAAGCGGTAGCCGGCGCGCATCGCGCCGCCGACGCCGAGGTTCAGCGGGAGGTCCAGCACCATCGCGGTGCCGCTGGCGCGCGCCACGTCCGCGGTGCCGTCCGTCGAGCCGTCGTTCACGACGAGCACGTCGGCCTGCGGCAGCGCAGCCGCCAGCTCGGCGAGGACGCCCGGGAGCGCCTCCCGCTCGTTCCAGGCCGGGACGATCACCAGGAGGCGCGGTGTCGGGTCTCCGGTCACGGGCCACTACCTTAGCCGGAGCGGGTCGCCGCCGGGCGCACCCCCGAACCGGGCGCCCGCGGGGCGGGCCGGGGTCGGCCGGACGACGAGGAGAGCACGGCATGCGGGTCCTGATCGACGCCACGGCGGTGCCCGCGGACCGCGGGGGCGTGGGGCGGTACGTCGACGAGCTCGTGCCGGAGCTGGACCGCGCCGGCACCGACCTGGTGCTCGTGGTGCAGGCCCGCGACGTGGCGCACTACCGGGCGCTCGCGCCGGGCGCCCGGGTGGTGGCGGCGCCCGCCGCGGTGGACCGCCGCCCCGTGCGCCTGCTGTGGGAGCAGGTCGCGCTCCCCCGGCTCGCGCGCCGCGTCCGCGCCGACGTGGTGCACAGCCCGCACTACACGATGCCGCTGGCCGCCCGCACGCCCGTCGTCGTCACGCTGCACGACGCCACGTTCTTCTCCGACCCCGGGCTGCACCTGCGCACGAAGGCCGTGTTCTTCCGGACGTGGACGCGCCTCGCCGTCCGGCGCGCCGCGGGGCTGGTCGTGCCGTCGCGGGCCACCCGCGCGGAGGTCGTCGCCGCGACCGGCGCACCCGCCGACCGCATGACCGTCGCCTACCACGGCGTCGACACCGCCCGGTTCCACCCGGTCGACGCCGCCGAGCGCGCCCGCGTCCGGGCGACGCTGGACGTGGGCGACCGGCCGTACGTGGGGTTCCTCGGCACGCTCGAGCCGCGCAAGAACGTGCCGGCGCTGATCCGCGGCTGGGTGCGGGCGTGCGAGGGCCTGACCGACCCGCCCGCGCTCGTGCTCGCCGGGGCGCGCGGCTGGGACGACGCGGTGGACGCCGCCCTCGCGGAGGTCCCCGGGCACCTCACCGTGCGCGTGCCGGGGTACCTCCCGCTCGACGACCTGCCGGGCTTCCTCGCGGGGGCGTCCGTGCTGGCGTACCCCAGCCTGGGCGAGGGCTTCGGGCTGCCCGTGCTGGAGGCCATGGCGTGCGGTGCCACCGTGCTGACAACCGAGCGGCTGTCGCTGCCCGAGGTCGGCGGCGACGCCGTCGCGTACTGCGGCACGGGCGCGGACGCGATCGCGGCGGCCCTGCGGGACCTGCTGGACGACCCCGCGCGGCGGTCCGCGCTCGCGGCCGCGGCGGTGCAGCGGGCGGCCGGCTTCACCTGGGCCGAGGCGGCCCGCGTCCACCTCGAGGCCTACCGCCGGGCCGCGCACGCCTGACCTGCGCGCACGCAGGAGCCCGTCCGCCGCCCCGCGCGTCGGGGCGACAGGACGGCCCCGAGATGGTGCGCTGAGGCCCTCGCCGCACTCACAGGGGGTACCTGACCATGGCACGACTGCGCCGTCCCGTGTCCGTCGTGGTGTCCGGCGCGCTCGCCGCCGGGCTGCTCACGACGCTCGCGCCCGCCGCGTCCTCCAGCCCCGCCCCGGCGGCCGGCAGCGCGGCGGACGAGCTGTCCGTCGTCGAGCTCGACCTGTCCGGCGTGAGCGCCGCGGCCCGCCCGGACCTGCCCGCGCCCGAGTCCGTGCCGACCGACGAGGGCGCCGGCGACGCCGCCCCCGACGCCGCGGCCCGCTCGACGGCGCCCGGCGCGCAGGACGCCGCGGGCACGACCGCCCTGCCCGGCGAGCCGGCGCCGGCCGACGGCGGCGAGCCGACCGCGGGCCCGACCGCCGAGCCGACCACCGAGCCGACCGCGGAGCCGACCCCCCGGCCGACCACCGAGCCGTCCGCGGCGCCCACCCCGGCCCCCACCGCCGAGCCGTCCGACTCCCCCACGGCCGGTCCCGCGCCGACGGCGCCGGGCGACGCGGCCGGCACCGGGCCGGTCGCCGACCCGGACGTCCTCACCGTCGAGATGGACACGGCACCGTTCACCGTCCTCGGCGTCACGTGGGACCGCACGCCCGGGCTGTCGGGCGTCGAGATCCGCTACCGCGTGCGGGTCGACGGCGCGTGGACCGACTGGGCGGGCGCCGAGTCCTCCGACGTCGCGCCGGACCCCGGCACCGACGACGCGGCGGCCGACGCGCGCGACGGCACCGACCCGATCGTGGCCGTCGGGGCCGACGGCGTGCAGATCTGGGCGGAGGCGGAGACCGGCACGGTGACGGGGCTCAAGGCCGTCCTGGTCGACCCGGGCGCCGACCCCGCGGGGACGGGCGAGCTGGCGACGACCGGGGCCGCGGCCACCGGCGGTGCCGCGGTCGGCACGGCGGAGTCGTCCGGCGACGCCGTGGTCCGCACCCTCGCCGCCACCGGTCCGGCCGCCGTCGCGACCGCGGCCGTCTCCGCCCCGGCGATCATCAGCCGCGCGGGCTGGGGCGCCGACGAGTCGATGCGGCCCTGCGACCCCGACTTCTCCACGCAGATCGTGTCCGCCGCGGTCCACCACACCGCGTCCGCCAACGGCTACTCCGCCGCCGAGGTGCCGGGCATCATCCGCGGCTTCTACGCCTACCACACGCGCCCGGAGGCCGCGGGCGGGCGTGGCTGGTGCGACATCGGCTACAACTTCCTCGTCGACCAGTTCGGGCGGGTGTTCGAGGGGCGGGCCGGCGGCATCGAGTCCACGGTGGTCGGCGTCCACACGGGCGGGTTCAACAGCCGGACCATCGGCGTGGCCGCCATCGGCAACTTCCAGACCACCACGCCCTCGGCGGCGCTGCTGGAGAGCCTGAGCCGGCTGATCGCGTGGAAGTTCGCCGTGCACCGCATCCAGGCGAACACGAACGTCACGATGGTGTCCGGCGGCGGGGCCTCGAAGTTCCCCGCCGGGACGAGCGTCTCGTTCCCCACGATCTACGCGCACCGGGACGCGCAGCTGACCTCCTGCCCGGGGCAGACGCTGTACGACCGGCTGCCGGACATCCGCAACCGCGTCGCGGCGCTCGCTAACGCCACGGTGGCGGCCTCGCCGGTCTCGCGGCTCGAGAGCCTGCGGGCGACGTCGTCGGGGATCCAGCTCTCCGGGTGGACGTTCGACCCGGGGTCGTCCGCGTCCCTGCAGGTCGCGGTCTCCGTGGACGGCGCGGTGAAGCGCCTGACCGCCGACCGGAGCCGGCCCGACGTGGCGAGCGCGTACGGCGTCGGCCCGTCGCACGGGTTCTCTGGCACGGTCCCGGCCGGCAACGGCCGGCACCTCGTGTGCGTGTCGTCCGTCAACGTCGGCTCGGGGCACGACGTGGTGCTGGGCTGCGCGTGGCTGACCGTGCGCAACGCGGCCCCGGTGGGCGTGGTCGAGCGGCTGTCGACCACGCCGGAGGGCGTGACGCTCAGCGGCTGGGCGCTCGACCCGGACACCACGGCGCCCGTCCA
>NZ_JBCLVN010000073.1:0-3195 GCF_039548315.1 Cellulomonas olei | reverse complement strand
GGGCTGCGCGTGGCTGACCGTGCGCAACGCGGCCCCGGTGGGCGTGGTCGAGCGGCTGTCGACCACGCCGGAGGGCGTGACGCTCAGCGGCTGGGCGCTCGACCCGGACACCACGGCGCCCGTCCAGGTGCACGTGCACGTGGACGGCAAGGCGGTCCGGTCGGTCAAGGCCGACCTCGACCGCCCGGACGTCGAGCGGGCGTACGGCCTCGGGGCCGCGCACGGGTTCAACGCGTCGGTCGCGGTGACCGGCGGGAAGCACGAGGTGTGCGTCTACGCGATCAACCAGCCGACGGGCCCCGCGACCCGCCTCACGTGCCGCACGGTCGAGGTCGGGAACGTGCCGGTCGGCCGGGTGGACGCGCTGACCGCCGGCGCCGACTCCGTGACGGTGCGCGGCTGGGCGCTCGACGCGGACACGCGCGACCCGATCTCCGTCCACGTGCACGTGGACGGCAAGCCGGTGCGCTCCGTCCGCGCGGAGACGTACCGCGCCGACATCGACCGGGCGTACGGCCTGGGCCCGAACCACGGCTTCAGCGCCGAGGTGCCGGTGGCGCAGGGCAAGCACGAGGTCTGCGTCTACGCCATCAACGTGCCGAGCGGCCCGCACAAGCGGCTGACGTGCCGCACGGTGACGGTCAGCAACGACAAGCCGCTCGGGCGCCTGGACGTGGTCCGCCCGGCGGCGGGTGGCGTGCGGGTCGCGGGCTGGGCGCTCGACCCCGACACCGCCGCCTCGATCCGCGTGCACGTGCACGTGGACGGCACCCCGGTGCGCTCGGTGCTGGCGGACCGCTCGCGGCCGGACGTGGGCCGCGCCTACGGCCTCGGTTCGGCGCACGGCTTCGACACGACGGTGCCCGCGGCCCCGGGCTCGCGGCAGGTGTGCGTCTACGCGATCAACCAGCCGGCGGGCCCGAACCCCCGGCTCGGGTGCACGACCGTCACCGTGCCCTGACCCCGGGACGGCGGGCGGCGCCGTTCGGGTACACATACCGGGGCAATTCGGGCAACCGGCCCGCCGACCGGGCGCGGCGGGCCGGTCGGCCGCCCGGTGGTGCGTAGCCTGACCGCGTCTCCGCCCCCGATCCGCGAGGTCCCCGGTGCCCACCTCCCCCCGTCGCAGAGCGGTCGTCGTCGCGTGCGCCGCCGTCGCCGTCCTGGTGGCCGGCGCGCTCGCCTGGTGGCTCACCCGTCCCGGGGCCGAGCCCGCCGCCGCGCCGAGCCCGGTCACGACCACACCGGCCCCGACGCCCGCGACGCCCCGGCCCGGGCCGTCCGGTGAGCCGAGCGCCCCGGCACCGGAGAGCCCGGACCCCGCGGCCCCGACGGAGCCCGCCCCCGCCCCGACGGGCGGCACCCCCGGGCAGCCCGCGGGTCCCGCGGCCGTGGACGTCGTCGCGACCTACGCGGCCTGGAACCCCGGCACCGCCGCGGTCGAGGTCGGCGCCTACGCCGCGACCGTCGAGTCCGGAGGCCGCTGCACCCTCACCCTGACGGGCCCGGGAGGCACGGCCACGATCGGGGTCGACGCCGTCCCCGACGCCTCCACCACCGTGTGCCCCGGCATGAGCCTGTCCGGACCGCCCCTCACGTCCGGGACGTGGGAGGCCGTCGTGACCTACTCGTCCCCCGCCCTCACCGGCGCCTCCGACCCGCTGACCGTGGAGGTGCCGTGAACCGGCCCCGCACCCTCGTGCGCACCGTGCTGCTGCGCGTGCTGCTGCCCGTGCTCGCCGCGGCCGCCGTGCTCGTCACCGGCCTGGCCGGGCTCGGCGGTGACCGGGGCTCCGCCGCCGCCGCGGACCTGACGCAGTTCGACCCCGGCATGATCATCAGCGACGCGGTGTTCTACGACTCCGGCACCATGTCCGCCGCGCAGGTGCAGTCGTTCCTGAACCAGAAGGGCGCCTCGTGCGTGCCCACCGCCGGGAACACCTGCCTCAAGGACTACCGGCAGGCCACGACCAGCCGGCCGGCGGACGCGTACTGCCGCGCGTACTCCGGCTCCTCCAGCGAGACCGCCGCCCAGATCGTCGCGAAGGTCGCGGTCGCCTGCCGCATCAACCCCCAGGTGCTCCTCGTCACGCTCCAGAAGGAGCAGGGTCTCGTCACCGCGACGGCCGGCAAGCCCGAGACCACGTACCGCAAGGCGCTCGGGTTCGGCTGCCCGGACACCCGGGAGTGCGACGCGAAGTACTTCGGGTTCGGGAACCAGGTCTACCTCGCCGCGCGGCAGTTCCAGCTGTACGCGGCGAACCCGGGCAACTACACGCACCGCGCCGGGATCGTGAACCAGGTCCGGTTCCACCCGAACGCCGCCTGCGGCACCAGCCCCGTCCGCATCCAGAACCAGGCGACGGCCTCGCTGTACAACTACACGCCGTACCAGCCGAACGCCGCCGCGCTCCGCGCCGGGTACGGCACGGGCGACTCCTGCTCGTCGTACGGCAACCGCAACTTCTGGAACTACTTCTCCGACTGGTTCGGCTCGCCCACGCAGCGCGCGCCGATCGGCGTCGTCGAGCAGGTCACGTCGCCCTCCTCGGGCCGGATCGCGGTGAGCGGCTGGGCGCTCGACCCGGACACCACCGCCTCCATCCGGGTGCACGTGCACGTGGACGGCAAGCCGGTCCAGTCGGTGGCCGCCGACCGCAACCGGCCCGACGTGGGCTCGGCGTACGGCAAGGGCAGCGCGCACGGCTTCAGCACGACCGTCGACTCGACCAGCGGGAAGCACCGCGTGTGCGTCTACGCCATCGACTCCGCCGGCGGCGCCAACTCCCAGCTCGGCTGCCGCGACGTCACGGTCGTCAACCAGCCCCCGATCGGCCGGCTCGACCAGGTCACGTCGCCCTCCGCGGGGACCGTGCAGGTCAGCGGCTGGGCGCTCGACCCCGACACCGCCGCCTCGATCCGCGTGCACGTGCACCTCGACGGCAAGCCCGTCCGCTCCGCCGCGGCGACCGCGAGCCGGCCCGACGTCGGCCGGGCGTACGGCAAGGGCAGCGCGCACGGGTTCACCACCTCGTTCCCCGCGGCGGCGGGCCGGCACGAGGTCTGCCTGTACGCGATCGACAGCTCGGGCGGCGCCAACACCAAGGTCTCCTGCCGGACCGTCGACGTGCAGAACGCGCGCCCGATCGGGCGGGTGGACACCGCGACCTCGGTGGAGGGCAGGCTGCGGGTCAC
>NZ_JBCLVN010000072.1:0-14784 GCF_039548315.1 Cellulomonas olei | reverse complement strand
GGCGACCGCGAGCCGGCCCGACGTCGGCCGGGCGTACGGCAAGGGCAGCGCGCACGGGTTCACCACCTCGTGCCCCGCGGCGGCGGGCCGGCACGAGGTCTGCCTGTACGCGATCGACAGCGCGGGCGGCGCCAACACCAAGGTCTCCTGCCGGACCGTCGACGTGCAGAACGCGCGCCTGATCGGGCGGGTGGACACCGCGACCTCGGCGGACGGCAGGCTGCGGGTCACCGGCTGGGCGCGCGACCCCGACACGTCCGCGTCGATCCGCGTGCACGTGTACGTGGACGGCAAGCCGGCGCGGTCGGTGGCCGCGGACGGCCTGCGCCCCGACGTCGACCGGGCCTACGGGAAGGGCGCGGCGCACGGCTACTCCGTCGACGTGGCGGCCACCCCGGGCACCCACGAGGTCTGCGTGTACGCGATCGACCCCGTGGTGGGACCGAACCCGAAGATCGGGTGCCGCACCGCCACGGTCGTCAACCAGGCGCCGACGGGGGCCGTCGAGGCCGTGACGCCCGGAGCCGGTCAGTTCACCGTCGAGGGCTGGGTGCACGACCCCGACACGACCGGCCCGGTGACGGTGCGCGTCTCCGTCGACGGCAAGGCCGCGACGTCGGTGGTCGCCGACCTCGACCGGCCGGACGTCGCGTCCCGGCTCGGCACGACCGGCTCCCACGGGTTCCGCGTGACGATCCCCGTGGCCGCGGGCGACGCGACCGAGCACCGCGTGTGCGTGGACGGCGTCGACACGTGGGGCGGGCCGGACGGGCGCGTCGGCTGCGCGACCGGCGTCGCGAACGTCAAGCCGATCGGCCGGCTGGACTCCGCGACCGTGCTCGACACCGGCGCCGTGCGCGTGAAGGGCTGGGCGCTCGACAAGAACACGACCGCGCCGATCCGGGTGCACGTGTACGTGGACGGCACCAAGGTGACGTCGACGACCGCCGACATCCGGCGCGAGGACGTGGACCGCGTGCACGGGATGGGCCCGCTGCACGGCTACAGCGTGACGCTCGACGATCTGACGTCCGGCACGCACACCGTCTGCACCTACGCGATCGACTCGTTCGGGGCCTCCCTGGGGGGCACCAACCCGCGCATCGGCTGCAAGGACGTCAGCGTGCCGTAGCCGGATGCGCCACAATGGCCGGATGCGCGGCATCATCCTGGCCGGTGGATCCGGCACCCGACTGCACCCGATCACGCAGGGCATCAGCAAGCAGCTCGTGCCCGTGTACGACAAGCCGATGATCTACTACCCGCTGTCGACGCTGATCCTCGCCGGCATCCGGGACGTGCTGGTCATCACCACGCCCCACGACGCCGAGCAGTTCCGGCGCCTGCTCGGGGACGGCTCGCAGTTCGGCATCGACCTGACGTTCGCCACCCAGCCGGAGCCCAACGGCCTCGCGCAGGCGTTCGTCATCGGCGCCGACTTCGTGGGCGACGAGGGTGCCGCGCTCGTGCTCGGCGACAACATCTTCTACGGCCCGGGCCTGGGCGCGCGGCTGCAGCGGTTCGAGGACATCGACGGCGGCGCGGTGTTCGCCTACCGGGTGGCCGACCCGACGGCGTACGGCGTCGTGGAGTTCGACGAGGACTTCCGCGCGCTGTCCCTGGAGGAGAAGCCCGCCCGGCCGAAGAGCAGCTACGCGGTGCCCGGCCTGTACTTCTACGACAACGACGTCGTGGCGATCGCGCGGGACCTGAAGCCGTCGGCGCGCGGCGAGTACGAGATCACCGACGTCAACCGCGCGTACCTCGAGCAGGGCCGCCTCCAGGTCGAGGTGCTCCCCCGCGGGACGGCCTGGCTCGACACCGGCACGTTCGACTCGCTGCTGGAGGCCTCCGACTACGTGCGCACCATCGAGTCGCGCCAGGGCCTCAAGATCGGCTCGCCCGAGGAGGTGGCCTGGCGTCGCGGGTTCCTCACGGACGACGAGCTGCGCGTGCGCGCGGAGAAGCTCGTCAAGTCCGGCTACGGCCAGTACCTGCTGGACCTGCTGGCCTGACCGCGCCCCCCGGCCCGGTAGGGTCGGACCGACTCATCCACCACGGTTCGGGACATCATGGCGCGCGCACTCATCACCGGCATCACGGGCCAGGACGGCCTCTACCTCAGCGAGCTGCTGCTCGCCAAGGGCTACGAGGTGTACGGCCTCGTGCGCGGTCAGAACAACCCGAAGATCGAGGTCGTCCGCAAGATCGTCCCCGAGGTGCGGCTGCTGACCGGTGACCTCATGGACATGTCGAGCCTCCTGCGGGCGCTCGACGAGTCCCGCCCGGACGAGGTCTACAACCTCGGCGCGATCTCGTTCGTGGCGTACTCGTGGGAGAACGCGCAGCTCACCACCGACGTCACCGGCAAGGGCGTGCTCAACATGCTCGAGGCCGTGCGCCTGCACGCCGGCCCGGACGTGCGGCGCGTGCGGTTCTACCAGGCGTCGTCCTCGGAGATGTTCGGCAAGGTCCAGGACGTCCCGCAGCGCGAGTCGACGCTGCTGTGGCCGCGCTCGCCGTACGGCGTCGCGAAGGTGTTCGGCCACTACATGACGATCAACTACCGCGAGTCGTACGGCATGCACGCCTCGTCGGGGATCCTGTTCAACCACGAGTCGCCGCGCCGCGGGCCGGAGTTCGTGACCCGCAAGGTGTCGCAGGCGGTCGCCCGCATCTCGCTGGGGCTCCAGGAGGACCTGACGCTGGGCAACCTCGAGGCCAGGCGCGACTGGGGCTTCGCCGGCGACTACGTCGACGCCATGTGGCGCATGCTGCAGCAGGACGAGCCGGACGACTACGTGGTCGCGACCGGAGAGACGCACTCGATCCGCGAGCTGCTGGACGTCGCGTTCGCCCACGTCGGCATCGCGGACTGGGCGCCGTACGTCCACCAGGACCCGCGGTTCGTCCGGCCCGCCGAGGTCGACCTGCTCATCGGCGACGCGAGCAAGGCCCGCGAGCGGCTGGGCTGGGCGCCCCGCGTCGGCTTCGCGGACCTGGTGCGGATGATGGTGGACCACGACCTCTCCGAGCAGCGCGCGCAGCCGCGATGACGGTCGCGCTGGTCACCGGGGCGACCGGGCAGGACGGCTCCTACCTGGTGGAGCGGCTGCTCGCCGAGGGCGCCACGGTCCACGCGCTGGTGCGGCCCGGTGCCGCGGACGGCACGCCGCTGCCGGGGCACCCCGCGGCGCACGCCCACGTCGCCGACCTGGCCGACCGTCCCGCGCTGCGCGCGCTGCTGCGGGACGTCGCGCCGGACGAGGTGTACCACCTGGCCGGCGTGTCGTCGGTGGCCGAGTCCTGGCGCGAGCCGGAGCGCACCGCGGAGGTCACGGGGCTCGCGGTCGCAGCGCTGCTGGACGAGGCCGCCGCCGTGCAGGAGCGCACCGGCCGCGCCGTCCGCTTCGTCCAGGCGTCGAGCGCCGAGATCTTCGGGGAGCCCGACCGCGTGCCGCAGGACGAGGGCACGGCCGTCCGGCCGCTCAACCCGTACGGCGCCGCGAAGGCGTTCGCGCACCACCTGGTGGGCGTGTACCGGGCGCGCGGCCTGCACGCGGTGAGCGCGGTGCTGTTCAACCACGAGTCGCCGCGCCGCCCCCCGTCCTTCGTCACCCGCAAGATCACCCAGGGCGCCGCCCGGGTCGCGCGGGACGGGGGCGTCATCACGCTCGGCAACCTGGAGGCGCGTCGCGACTGGGGCTGGGCGCCCGACTACGTCGACGCGCTGGTGCGCGCCGCCCGTCACCGCACCGCGCTCGACGTGGTGGTCGCGACCGGCGAGACCCACTCGGTCCGCGACTTCGCGGTCGCGGCGCTGACGCGCGCCGGCGTGGCGGACCCGGGTCGTCACATCGCCACCGACCCGGCGCTCGTGCGGCCGGCCGACGCGGCCCAGCTGGTCGGCGACGCGACGCGCGCGCGCACGGAGCTCGGCTGGCGCCCGACGCGCACGTTCGCGGAGGTCGTCGCCGCGATGGTCGACCACGACCTGGACCTGCTCCGGTGACGGCGCCCCGCACCGCGCTGGTCGTCGAGCAGCTCTGGCAGCCCGCCCCGGGCGGGTCGGGGACCTACATCCGCGAGCTCGTCGGGGCGCTCCGGGACCGCGTGCCCCTCGTGGGCGTCTCCGCCCGCGGCCACACGACGGCGCCCGACGCCGACCTCGGCATCCCGGTGGTGGCGTCCGCGCTGCCCCGACCGGCGCTGTACGAGGCCTGGAACCGGCTGCGGCGGCCGGCGCTGCCCGGCGCGGCCCGGACGGCGGACGTCGTGCACGCCACCACGTGGGCCGTGCCGCCGGCGCGCGGGCGCGGCCTCGTCGTCACGGTGCACGACCTGGCGTTCCTGCGCAGCCCCGAGCACTTCACGCCGCGCGGTGTGTCGTACTTCCGCCGGGCGCTCGCTGTGACGCGGCGCGAGGCGGACGTCGTCCTCGTCCCGTCGCAGGCCACGGCCGACGACTGCCTGCGCGAGGGGCTGCCCGCCGACCGGCTGCGCGTCGTGCCGCACGGGGTGCGGGTGCCCGACGTCGCGCCCGCCCGCGTCGCGGAGGTCCGCGCGCGGCTCGGCCTGGACGAGCCGTACGTGCTGTGGTGCGGCACGTCCGAGCCCCGCAAGAACCTCCCCACGCTGCTCGACGCGTTCGCGCGCGTGCCGGCGGCGAGCGGGCTGCGCCTCCTGCTCGCCGGCCCGGCGGGCTGGGGCGGTGCGGACGACGCGGTGCGCCGGCTGGTCGCCGGGCCGCTCGCGGGCCGGGTGCGGCTGCTCGGGCGGCTCGCGGACGACGAGCTGCACGTCGCGTACGCCGGGGCGCGCGCCTTCTGCTTCCCCTCGACGTGGGAGGGCTTCGGCATGCCCGTGCTCGAGGCGATGGCGCACGGCGTCCCGGTCGTCACGTCCGCGGGGACGTCCATGGCCGAGTTCGCCGACGGCGCCGGCCTGCTGGTGGACCCCCGCGACGCCGCCGCGCTGGCCGACGCGATCACGGCCGCCGCCGGCGAGGAGCACGACCGGCTGGCGGCGCTGGCCCGCGCGCGCGCCGCGTCGTACACCTGGCGCGAGGCGGCCGACCGCACGCTCGACGCCTACCGGTCCGTCGCCGGCTGACCCGCACCCGGTACCCCCGCCGACCGCCCCCGACCGCCCCGCCCACCGTCCCGCCCACCCCCCGAGAGCCCGAGGAGCCGCCCGTGACCATCCCGCTGCACGTGCGCGCCGTCGTCGTGACCTGGCAGGCGGCGCACCTGCTGCCCGCGTGCCTGGACTCCCTGCTCCGGCAGGACGTGCCGGGCGCCGAGCTGGAGGTCGTGGTGGTCGACAACGCCTCGACGGACGGCACGCGGGAGCTGCTCGCCCGGGACTACCCCCGCGTGCGGGTGGTCGCCTCCGACACGAACCGCGGGTTCGCCGGCGGGGTGGCGCTCGGGACGGAGGACTTCGACGGCGACGTCGTGCTGCTGCTCAACAACGACGCGGAGCTCGCGGAGGGTGCCGCGGCCGTGCTCGTGGACGCGCTGCGGGCACCGGGCGCCGAGCGGGTGGCCGCCGCCACCGCGCGGATCCTGCTCGCGGGACGGTACCGCCCGACCGCGGGCGTCACCGCCGGCTCGCCGGACGGGCGCTCGCCCTGGGAGCCCGTCCCCGACGGCGAGCCCGGCGGGGTCGTCCTGGTCAACTCGACGGGCAACGTCGTCGGCCCGGACGGCGCCGGCACCGACCGCGACTGGCTCGTGCCGGCCGACCGGGAGCACGCGCCCGCGGACGTGTTCGGGTTCTGCGGCGGCGCGGCCGCGCTGCGCTGGACCGCGGCCGCCGCCGTCGGCGGGTTCGACGCGGAGCTGTTCCTCTACTACGAGGACACGGACCTGTCGTGGCGGCTGCGCGCGCACGGCTGGGACGTGCGGTACGTCCGCGAGGCGGAGGCCCGGCACCGGCACGCGGCGTCCTCGGGCGCGACGAGCCCGCGGTTCCGCTACTACAACACCCGGAACTCCCTGACCGTGGTCACGCGCCACGCGCCGGCGCCGCTCGTGCTGCGCTCGTGGCTGCGGCAGGCGGCCGGACTGCTCCGCGCGCTGATCCGCGAGCCGCGTGCCGCCCGGACCCGCGCGCGCGCCACCGGGTTCCGGGACGCCGTCGCCCGCCTCCCGCGCACGCTGCGCGAGCGCCGCTCCCTGTGGCGCGGCGCGGCCCGCACCCGCCCCGCGGCGCTGGCGGTCAGCGCAGCGGGTCGCGGTCCCCGTACTGGATCTGCTTGATCCGCTCGAGCTGGTCCTCCAGCAGGACGCGGTTGGTCCGCTGCAGGTCGGACAGCACGCCGAGCGCGATCGACAGCAGCGAGGCGACCGCCATGATGGCGGCGAAGATCAGCGACTGGATGTTGCCGGGGTTGAAGCCGTGCGCGATCCAGATGACGAGGAACCGCACGATCGGGATGAGGGCGACGACGCCGAACACGATCGCGAGCGTCGTGAAGATCAGGTGCGGCTTGAACATCAGGTAGGACCGCACGATGGCGGACCCGGACTTCGCCATGTGGTGGAAGATGTTCTTGAACAGCCGGGACTCGCGGGTCTTGGCGTTCGTCGTCACGGGGATCGACACGATCCGGAGCCGCTTGTGGCCCGCCTGGATGATCGTCTCCATGCAGTACGAGAACTCGGTGACGATGTTCAGGCGGTACAGCGCCGCGCGCGAGTACGCGCGGAACCCGCTCGCGGCGTCGGGCAGCCGCGTGTCGGCGGCCTTGTTGACCACCGCGCTGCCGACCCGCTGCATGAGCTTCTTGAACGGCGAGAAGTGGGCGATGGTCGCCGTCTGCCGGTCCGCGATGACGATGTCCGCCGACCCCTCGACGAGCGGACGCACCAGGTCCGGGATGCGGTCCTGCGGGTACTGGTTGTCCCCGTCGGTGTTCACCACGATGTCGGCGCCGTGCGCGAGCGCGTAGTCGACGCCGTCGCGGAACGAGCGGGCCAGGCCCATGTTCCGCGAGTGCCGCACGACGTGCTTCACGCCGAGCTCGCGCGCGACCTCGACGGTCCGGTCGGTGGACCCGTCGTCGATCACGAGGATCTCCAGCTCGTCCACGCCCTCGATCGACTCGGGGATGGACGCCAGCACCGACGGCAGCGTCTCCTCCTCGTTGAGGCAGGGGATCTGCACGAACACCTTCATGGTCAGCTCACGCCTTCTGGGAGATGCCGAGGACGCGCGTCACGCGCCCGGAAGCCCGGTTGTACACCTCGCGCACGCCACCCGCGGCGAAGTAGTCGCGCACGAGGCGCAGGTCCGAGCGCACCCCGCGGGGCCGCTCGAAGGGACGCGCCGCGCTGTCGGGCTCGTCCAGGTCGTACTGCAGGTCGGCCGCCCGCCGCGGGAAGCGGCAGAACTCCACGAGCGGCCCCAGGACGCGCGACCAGCGGTAGTCCTCCGCCATGGTGCGCACGGCCGAGCGGGCCGCGGCCACCGCGTCCGCGTCGTAGAGGTAGGTCTCCAGCGCCTGCTCGAGGGCGTCGACGTCCTCCGGCGGGACCGCCGCGCCGAGCCCGCGCTCGGCGACCAGGCCGCCGAACGTGTCCCCGGCGGTCGCGACGATCGGCAGCGACGCCCACAGGTAGTCGAGGATGCGGGTGCGGAAGCTGAACGCCGTCTCGACGTGGTGGAAGTGGGTGGACACCCCGAGGTCCGCGTCGAGCAGGTAGTCGGCGCGCTCCGCGTACGGGACCCAGCCCTCGTTGAAGAAGACGTGGCGCCCGGTCAGCCCGAGCTCGTCGGACAGCCGGCGCAGCTCCCACGCGATCCGCATCTCGGGGACCCCGGGGTTCGGGTGCTTGAGGCCGAGGAAGTACAGCCGGACGTCGGGACGGCGGTCCTTGAGCCGGTCGACCGCCCGCACCAGGGTGAGGGGGTCGAACCAGTTGTAGACGCCGCCGCCCCAGATGATGACCTTGTCGTCGGGGCCGATCCCGGGCACGGTGCCCTTGATGGCGTGCCGGCGCTGCACGGGCGCCTCGTCCGAGATGCCGAACGGCACGACGCCGATGAGCGAGTCGAGGCTCTCGTCCTCGTCGTAGACGACCGGGTTGACGCGGCCCTGGCCGGCGAGCTGCCCGAGCCAGAAGTCCCGCTGCTTGTCGGACGCGCACAGCACGTAGTCGGCGCGCCGCAGCTGCTCGTTGAGCACGCGGGTCGTCTCGCGGACCGAGTGCGCCCGGCCCTCCTCGCCCAGGTCGCGTGCCTGCTCGAGCTGCTCGAGGTGGATCGGGTCGTACACGTCCGCGACCAGGATCTTGGCGCTGTCCTTGAGCCACGGGGCGCCCTCGAGCAGGAAGCCCTGGAACACGATGACGTCCGCCCAGTCCGTCTGCTCCCGCAGCGCCCGGCCGTGCGCGTGCACCACCTGGAACTCGTCCGAGGTCACCTTCGCCCCGGCGGTCGACAGCAGCCGCACCTCGTGCTCGGGGGCGAGCGCCCGGGCGATCTCCCACGCGCGGATCGCGGGCCCGGCCATGCGCTCCAGCAGCGGCTCGCCGGTCACGACGAGCACGCGGTGACGGGACACGAAGTGCTCGGCGATCCCGAACGCCTCCACCAGCGCGTCGTGCGCCGAGTTGTAGCCCTCGATCGCGTACGCCGGCTCGATGGCGTGCCGGAAGAGCGGGAACAGCTCCCGGTCGCTGCGGCGCCGGGCCGCCTGGAGCTCGCGGCGGCTCTCCGCCAGCCCGGGGAGCTGCTCCACGAGGTAGTCGATCCCGAAGACGCCCGTCAGCGCCATCTTCGGCACCTCGATCGTGCCGACGTCGTCGCCGCCGGGCGACCGCTGCAGGTCCAGGGCCGTCGCGTCGACGCCCGCGCGGGCGATCGACCGCCGCACGGCCAGCGCCATCGCGGCGGGCAGGGCCTTGGCCAGCGACTCGTCGTCGAGGTTCTTGTACATCGACAGCAGCGCGTTGCGCTCCAGCAGGTACGCCTCGCGGAAGTTGCCGAACTTCTTCATCGTGACGTGGTGCTTGTGGTAGGCGACGGAGCCCGGCACGTAGCGCACCCGGTAGCCCAGCAGGTTCAGGCGCCAGCCCAGGTCCACGTCCTCGTAGAACATGAAGAACCGCTCGTCGAACCCCCCGACCTCGCGGTAGAGCGCGGCGGGGACGAACATCGCCGCGCCGGTGCCGAACAGCACGTCCTTCGGGACGTCGTACTCCGGGGAGTCCGGCTTCTCGGCCTCGCGCTTGTACCCCGCGCCGTACCAGGTCAGGGAGCCGTCGACGTAGTCGACGAGCCTGCCGTCCCAGTCGAGCACCTTGCTCGCGACCGCGCCGACCGTCCGGTCCGCCTCGAGCGCCTCCACGGCCGCCGCGATCCACCGCGGGCCGGGACGGGCGTCGTTGTTGAGGAACGCCACCCACTGCCCCGTCGCGTGCTCGACGCCCAGGTTGCAGCCCCCCGCGAAACCGAGGTTCGACCCCGACTCCACGACCGTCGCGTGCGGCACCGCCTCGCGGATGCGCTCCGCGCTGCCGTCGCCCGAGTCGTTGTCGACGACCACGAGCTCCAGCCGGTCCTGCGGCCACTCGACGTCCGCGAACGCGCGCAGGCACGTGATCGTGTCCTCGGCCCCGCGGTAGTTGACCAGGACGACCGAGACGACACCCGGTCGAGTTTCGGCCGGCGTACGGCTCACACGTCCTCCAGCAGTCGGCTCCTCGGGGACGCGGGTCGCGGCACCGGTCCGACGGGCCAGCCTACCCTCCGCCACGCCGCGTCGCGCCGGGTCCCGGGCCGCAGGAGGCGCCGGGGCTCCCGGGCAGCGCGAGTACTGTGGACCCGCTCGCAGCCCGCCCCTGGGCCGGACGACCCCCCGAGAGGCCACATTGACGGACACCGCCGAGGCCCGCGCCGCCGCGCTGGCCGCCGAGCCGCTGCGCATCGCGGGGCCCCGCCCGGGGTTCGCCCGCGGGACCCTCTCCTCGGTGCGCGACATCCTCGCCCACCGGGAGCTCCTGGCCTCGCTGGTGCGGCGCGAGCTGAAGGCCCGCTACAAGGACAGCGCCCTCGGCTTCGTGTGGAGCCTGGCCCGCCCGCTGGCGATGCTGCTCATCTACTACGTGGCGCTCGGGCAGTTCCTCGGCGCGGCGCGCGACATCCCCGACTTCGCCATCTTCATCTACACCGGGCTGACCGCCTGGGGCCTGTTCAGCGAGTCGATCTCGGTGGGCACCGGCTCGATCATCGCGAACACCGGGCTCATCAAGAAGGTGTACCTGCCGCGCGAGGTCTTCCCGCTGAGCGTCATCGGCTCGTCGCTGTTCAACTTCGCGATCCAGCTGCTGATCCTCGTCGCGGCGACGGTCGTCGCCGGCGCGTTCCCGACGGGCGCGCGCTGGTGGTACTTCCCGCTCTCGCTCGCCGTCGTGCTCGTGTGGTCGACGGCGCTGGTGCTGCTGCTGTCCGCGGTCAACGTGTACCTGCGCGACGTGCAGTACCTCGTCGAGGTCGTCGTGATGATCCTGTTCTGGGCGTCGCCGATCGTGTACTCCTGGGCGCTCGTCCGCGACCACGTGTCCGGCGCGCTCACCGACCTGTACCTCGCGAACCCCATGACGCTGGCCGTCATCGGGTTCCAGCAGACGTTCTGGGTCGGGGGCAGCGACCAGCCCGTGCCCGGCCACCTCGGCGAGCGCCTCGGCATCGCCCTCGGCGTCGGTCTCGTGCTGCTGTGGGTCTTCCAGCGGGTCTTCGCCCGCCTGCAGAGCAACTTCGCACAGGAGCTGTAAGTGACGACGGTCATCGAGATCCGGGACGTCTCCAAGCGGTTCGTCATCCGCAAGGAGAAGTCCCTCAAGGAGCGCGTCGTCAACTTCGGGCGCTCGAACCTCCACAAGGAGGACTTCTGGGCGCTGCGGGACGTCGACCTGGAGATCGCCTCCGGCAGCACCGTGGGGCTCATCGGCCCCAACGGGTCCGGCAAGAGCACCCTGCTGAAGACCATCGGCGGCATCATCCAGCCGACCACGGGCACCGTGCGGCTCCGGGGGCGCCTCGCGGCGCTGCTGGAGCTCGGCGCCGGGTTCCACCCCGACCTGACGGGACGCGAGAACGTCTACCTCAACGCGTCGATCCTCGGGCTGTCGAAGGCCGAGACGGACCGGCACTTCGACGCGATCGTCGACTTCTCGGGCATCGAGGAGTTCATCGACACGCAGGTGAAGTTCTACTCCTCGGGCATGTACGTCCGCCTCGCGTTCGCGGTCGCGGTGCACGTCGACCCGGACATCCTGCTCGTGGACGAGGTGCTGGCCGTCGGGGACGAGCCGTTCCAGCGCAAGTGCCTGGAGCGGATCCGCAGCTTCCAGCACGACGGCCGCACGATCATCATGGTCACCCACTCGCTGGACCAGGTCGCGGAGTTCTGCGACCGCGCCGTGGTGCTCGAGCACGGCAACGTCGCGGCCGACGGCACGCCCCGCGAGGCGCTGAAGGTGCTGCGCCAGGAGTTCGAGACCACCCGGCAGGAGGAGGTCGAGCGCGCGCAGGCCGCCCAGGGCCTCGTGCTGCCGGCCGTGCGGGTGACCGGCGTGAACCTGCGCACCCCCGAGGGGGTCGCCCCGCTGCCGCCCGTGCCCAGCGGCGAGGGCATGGTGGTCGAGGTCGAGGTCACCGCCGACACGCTGCTGCGGAACTGGGACCTCTCGGTCGGCATCACCTCACCGCTCGGGGCCATCCTGTCGACCACGAGCGCCAAGATGATGAAGGCGTCGCTGCCCGACCTCCAGGGCAAGGGCAACTACGCGTTCCGGATGGGCCGCCTGCCGTTCGGCGAGGGCGAGTACATCATCCAGGTGCGCGTGGTCGGACCCGACGGCACCTCGCTCGACCACGTGCCCGACGCGGCGCACTTCTCGGTCGAGGCGGACGGCACCAGCCAGGGTCCCGTGCACGTGCCCGTGAGCTTCGCAGCCGCGGGCTGAGCGCGGTCGACGGTCCGCTACTGTGGATCGTCCCATCCAGCGAGGAGGTCCTTCCCGTGCGCATGCTCGTCACCGGCGGAGCCGGGTTCATCGGCTCCAACTTCGTCCACCAGGTGGTGCGCGAGCACCCGGAGGTCGAGGTCACCGTGCTCGACGCGCTCACCTACGCGGGCGACGAGAAGAGCCTGGCGCCCGTGTGGGACCAGGTGACCTTCGCCAAGGGCAGCATCACGGACCACGACATCGTCGACGACCTCGTGAAGAGCACCGACGTCGTCGTGCACTTCGCCGCCGAGTCGCACAACGACAACTCGCTGCACGACCCGTGGCCCTTCGTGCACACCAACGTCATCGGCACCTACACGCTGCTCGAGGCCGTGCGGCGGTACGACGTCCGCTACCACCACATCTCGACCGACGAGGTCTACGGCGACCTCGAGCTGGACGACCCGGCCAAGTTCACGCCGGACACCCCGTACAACCCGTCGAGCCCGTACTCGTCCACCAAGGCCTCCTCCGACCTGCTGGTGCGGGCGTGGGCGCGGTCGTTCGGCGTGCGCGCGACGATCTCGAACTGCTCGAACAACTACGGGCCGTACCAGCACGTCGAGAAGTTCATCCCGCGGCAGATCACCAACGTCGTCGACGGCATCCGCCCCAAGCTGTACGGCACGGGCGAGAACGTCCGCGACTGGATCCACGTCGAGGACCACAACAGCGCCGTGTGGGACATCATCACCAAGGGCCGCACCGGCGAGACCTACCTCATCGGCGCCGACGGCGAGGAGAACAACAAGGCCGTCGTCGAGCTCATCCTGGAGCTCATGGGCCAGTCCCCCGACGCGTACGACCTCGTCAGCGACCGCCCGGGTCACGACCTGCGCTACGCGATCGACTCGACGAAGCTCCGCACCGAGCTCGGCTGGCAGCCGCGCTACACGACGTTCCGCGACGGCCTCGCCGCGACGATCGACTGGTACCGCGCGAACGAGGCGTGGTGGCGGCCGCAGAAGGACGCCACCGAGGCGAAGTACGCCCAGCTCGGGCGCTGACGCCCGCCGGCACCCGCAGCACCCCGGACGGCCGTCCTCCCCTCGCGGGGCGGGCGGCCGTCGCGCACCCGCGGCGCGCCGGGAGGCCGGTCATCTGCACGAATCCTCCACGCCGTGCGCCCGGAGGGTGCGCCGGGTGCCGGACCTGCGCTCCTATGCTCGTCCCCGTGACCTCCCGCCACGCCGCTCCCGCACGCCCGCGCGCCGTCCGGCACGGCCGCCCCCGGCGCAGCCACGCGGCGCTGCGCGGCGTGGCCCTCGCCGCGGTCGCGGTGCTCTGCTTCGGCGCCTCCGGCGCGGCCGCGCTCTACGTGCGGCTCAACAGCAACATCGAGACGATCGACGCGTCCGGCCTCATCTCCGCGATGCCCCGGCCCACGGCCACCGGCCCGGCCGACCCGGACGACCCGAACGCCGGGCGCGACGTCAACATCCTGCTGATGGGCTCCGACGAGCGCGACGGCGAGAACGAGGCGATCGGCGGCTACGTCGGCGGCATGCGCTCGGACACCACGATCGTCGCCCACATCTCGGCCGACCGCAGCCGGGTGGAGCTCATCTCGATCCCCCGCGACTCGCTGGTCGACATCCCGTCCTGCACCATGTCCGACGGCTCGACCACGTACGCGCAGAGCAACGCGATGTTCAACTCCGCGTTCTCCATCGGCGCCGACAACGGCGGCGACATCGCCTCGGCCGCGGCCTGCACGGTGAACACGGTCCAGGCCAACACGGGGGTCCGGATCGACCACTTCGTCGTCGTGGACTTCGCCGGCTTCACCAAGATGGTCGACTCGATCGGCGGCGTGCCGATGTGCATCCCGAACGAGATGTCCGCCCCGAAGGCCGGGCTCTACCTCAACGCCGGCAACCAGACCCTCGACGGCACGCAGGCGCTCGCGTTCGCCCGGGCGCGCACCGGCGTCGGCGTCGGCGACGGGTCGGACACCAACCGGCTCGGCCGGCAGCAGGAGCTGCTCGCGTCCGTGGTGCGCGAGGTGCTCGGCAAGAACCTGCTCACCGACATCACGCAGCTCATCCGGTTCCTCGACTCCGCCACGGAGTCGCTGTCGATCGACAGCGGTTTCAGCTCGATCTCCGACATGGCCGGGCTCGCCTACAGCCTGCGGAACACCTCGGCTGCGAACATCTCCTTCATGACGATCCCGTTCGCCGCGGCGCCGAGCGACAAGAACCGGGTGGTGTGGACCTCCGAGGCCGACGCCATCTGGGCGAACGTCGCCGCCGACCAGCCGATGCTCACCGGGACCTCCCAGGACACGGGCACGGGGGCGGGCACGGACACGGGGACCGGCACCGGCACGGACCCCGGCACCGACACGGGCACGGACCCCGGCACCGACACCGGCACCGACACCGGCGCCGAGCAGCCGCAGACGCCCTCCTCCCCCACGCCGGACCCGGTCGAGACCCGTGAGGCCGGCAAGGAGGCGTTCTCCGCCAACGACGTCACCGCCGTCTGCGGCTGACCGTGGCACGCCCCGAGGACCGCAACCCCCGCGACGCCGGTCGCGGCACCCCGCCGAGCTTCTCGCCCGCCGGAGGCGGACGACGGCCGTCCGCCGACGGCGCCGTGCCCGTCGGCCAGCCGCCGGAGCGACCCGCGGCGCCGTCCCGGACCTCCGGGCAGCGCCCGAGCCGTCCCGCCGCGCCCGGCCGTCCCGCCGCGGGCCGCGCCGAGCGGGGCCCCGGAGGGTCACCGGCGGCAGGCCCGGCGGCGTTCAGCCCGGGCGGCC
>NZ_JBCLVN010000071.1:0-24683 GCF_039548315.1 Cellulomonas olei | reverse complement strand
CGGGTGCCCGGGACGACGCCGCGCGCTCCGGCCGCACGGAGGGTGCGCCCGGCGGCGGACGGCGGACGGCGGGCTCGGCGCTCGTGCCGCGGTCCGGCACGGGGGCGTTCCCCGTGCGGCCGCCGGTCGTCAGCCAGGGCTCGGCCGCGCGCTTCGCGGAGCGGGCGCGCGCCCGCCGCCGGCTCGCGTGGCGCCAGATCCTGCTCGTCGCCGGCGGTGTGCTCGTCGTCGCCGCGCTGGCCTGGCTGCTGCTGCTCTCGCCCGTGCTCGCGCTCGAGAAGGACCAGGTCACCGTGACGGGCGCCGGGACCGTGGTCGCGGTCGACCAGGTGCGGGCCGTCGTGGACGCGCAGGACGGCACGCCGTTGCCGCGCCTGGACACGGCGCGGCTGCGCTCCGAGCTGCTCGACGTCCCGGGCGTGCGGGACGTGACGGTCAGCCGGGACTGGCCGCACGGGCTGACCGTGGCGCTGGTCTCCCGCGAGCCGGTCGCCGCGGTGCCGGAGTCCTCGGACGTCGCGGAGCGCGCGGACCACAGCGCGACCGACGGCGACGGCGAGGGCTTCGCGCTCGTCGACCAGGAGGGCGTGCAGGTCGGCCGGGCGGACGCGCCGCCGGAGGGCCTGCCGGTGGTCGAGGTGCCGGTCGGCGAGGCCCGCATCCTCACGGCCACGCTCGGCGTGCTCGAGGCGCTGCCCGAGGACCTGCTCGCGGCCATCGGGCAGGTGTCGGCCGGCTCGCAGGACACGGTGCAGTTCACGCTGCGCGACGGGGCGACCGTCGAGTGGGGGAGCGCGCAGGACTCGGCGCTCAAGGTGGCGGTGCTGCAGGCGCTGCGCGCCGCGCCCGAGACGGCGGGCTCGGCACGCTACGACGTCTCGGCGCCCACGATGCCGGTCGTCGGGTGATCCGGCGCCGACACGCGCGCACCGGTCGTTGAACCCGTCCGGTGCGCCACATACCGTCACACCCAGACAGAACTGACATAACTATAACCCTCTAGTTGAGGGTGAAGGTTCGTCGACATCGCGAGACGAGAGGCACCCACCGTGGCAGCTCCGCAGAACTACCTGGCGGTCATCAAGGTCGTCGGCATCGGTGGTGGCGGCGTCAACGCCGTGAACCGCATGATCGAGGTCGGCCTCAAGGGTGTCGAGTTCATCGCCATCAACACCGACGCCCAGGCGCTGCTCATGTCCGACGCGGACGTGAAGCTCGACGTCGGCCGCGAGCTGACCCGGGGTCTCGGTGCCGGTGCCGACCCCGAGGTCGGCAAGAAGGCCGCCGAGGACCACGCGGAGGAGATCGAGGACGTCCTGCGCGGCGCCGACATGGTCTTCGTCACCGCGGGCGAGGGCGGCGGCACGGGCACGGGCGGCGCGCCCGTCGTGGCCCGGATCGCCCGCTCGCTCGGCGCGCTGACCATCGGCGTCGTGACGCGCCCGTTCACCTTCGAGGGCCGCCGCCGCACGGTGCAGGCCGACTCCGGCATCGAGGCGCTGCGCGCCGAGGTCGACACCCTGATCGTCATCCCGAACGACCGCCTGCTGTCGATCTCCGACCGCTCGGTGTCCGTGCTCGACGCGTTCCGGTCCGCCGACCAGGTGCTGCTCTCCGGTGTCCAGGGCATCACGGACCTCATCACCACCCCGGGCCTGATCAACCTCGACTTCGCCGACGTGAAGTCCGTCATGCAGGGTGCCGGCTCCGCGCTCATGGGCATCGGCTCCGCGCGCGGCGAGGACCGTGCCGTGCAGGCCGCCGAGCTCGCGATCTCCTCGCCGCTGCTCGAGGCCAGCATCGACGGGGCCCACGGCGTGCTGCTGTCGATCCAGGGCGGGTCCGACCTCGGGCTGTTCGAGATCAACGAGGCCGCCCGCCTGGTGCAGGAGGCCGCGCACCCCGAGGCGAACATCATCTTCGGTGCCGTCATCGACGACGCCCTGGGCGACGAGGTGCGCGTGACGGTCATCGCGGCCGGGTTCGACGGCGGCGCGCCCGCCGTCCGGCGCGACTCGCGCGCCCTGGGCCAGGTCAGCTCCGGCGGTGCCGGCGCGGCCCCGGCGGCGATCCCGCCGTCGGCGGCGGTGCCCACCACCACCGCCGCCCACGCCGCGGTCCCGCCGCGCCCGGTGGGCCCGGACGACGAGCAGCGCCCGGCGCCCGGCGTCCCGGCGTTCCTGAGCACCGAGACCGACGCCGGCGCCACCGGCCAGCTCGAGGTCCCGCGGATCTTCGAGGAGGAGGTCGCGCGCCGCAAGGACGACGACCTCGACGTGCCGGACTTCCTCAAGTAGCCGCCGTGGGCGTCCCGGTCCTGGAGGTCGACCTCGGCCCCGGCGTCCGGGCGGGCTTCACCACCCGCGCCGGCGGTGTCAGCGCGCCCCCCTGGGACACGCTCGACCTCGGCCTCGCCGTCGGGGACGACCCGGCGCACGTGCGGGAGAACCGTGCGCGCGTGGCGGCGTGGGCCGGGGCGCCGGTCGCCTGGGCCCGGCAGGTGCACGGGTCCGCGGTGCACGTGCTGGGCTCGGTCGCCGAGGCCGGTGCCGACGCGGTGGCGGACGCCGACGCGCTCGTCACGGCGCTGCCCGGGACCGCCGTCGGCGTGCTCGTCGCGGACTGCGTCCCCGTGCTGCTCGCCGACCCGGTCGCCCGGGTCGTCGGCGCGGTGCACGCGGGCCGACGCGGCCTCGTCGCGGGCGTGCTCCAGGCGGCGGTCGGGGCGCTCGTCGCCCGGGGCGCGGACCCCGCCCGGGTGCGCGCGGTCGTCGGACCGGCGATCTCGGGCCCCCGCTACGAGGTCCCCGAGGAGCTGCAGCGCGAGGTCGCGGCCGTCGTGCCCGCCACGGCCTGCACGACCGACCGGGGCACGCCCGGCCTCGACCTGCCCGCGGGCGCGGCGGCCGTGCTGCGCGAGGCCGGCGTCGGGGACGTGCGGCTCACGGGGTGGTGCACGGACACCGACGCGCGGTTCTACTCGCACCGGCGGGCGCAGCGCGCGGGAGAGGTCACGGGGAGGTCCGCCGGCGTGGTCGCGCTGCTCTGACCGCCGCGGCCGGCCAGCACGGCGGCCGACACGCCGCGTGTCGCAGCAGGGCGGCGCGCTGCGCCGTTGCTAGCGTGACGTCGCAGGACCTTTCAGCAATGCGGATGGAGTGATCGCGATGGCCGGAGCGCTGCGCAAGACCATGCTGTACCTCGGGCTTGCCGACGACCGTGGCGAGCACGACCAGTACGTCGACGAGTACGACGAGCCGGAGGCGACCGTGGGACAGGACTACGAGGCCGAGGTCACGCCGCTGCACCGGACCGCCGCGCCCGTCGAGCGCCCCGTCGCGCCGGCGCCCGCGCCCCGCCACGACGGCGAGGTCCGCCGCATCACGACGATCCACCCGCGCTCCTACAACGACGCGCGCAAGATCGGCGAGGCGTTCCGGGAGAACACCCCGGTCATCATGAACCTGTCGGACATGGACGACGCGGACGCCAAGCGGCTCGTCGACTTCGCCGCGGGCCTGATCTTCGGCCTCCACGGCGCGATCGAGCGGGTCACCAACAAGGTGTTCCTGCTGTCGCCGTCCTCGGTGAAGATCACCGGCGACGGCCGGCCCGCCGAGGGCTCGCGCGCCGGCTTCTTCAACCAGAGCTGACGGATCGGGGAGACTGGGACGCGTGACCTTCGTCCTCGGCCTGCTGCAGCTCGTCGTCCTGGCCTTCATCCTCGTCCTGCTCGTGCGCCTCGTCCTCGACTGGGTGCAGTACTTCGCCCGGGACTGGCGTCCGCGCGGCGTCGCCCTCGTGGTCGCCGAGATCACGTACTCGGTGACGGACCCGCCGCTGCGCGCCCTGCGCCGGGTGATCCCGCCGCTGACGCTCGGCTCGGTGCGCCTCGACCTGGCGTTCCTCGTGCTCATGCTCGGGTGCTCGTTCCTGCTCTCCCTCCTGGGGTGGCTCGCGGCATGACGCCGCTGCTCCCCGGGCCGGCGTGCCCCCGGGTCCGATCGCGTGCCGCGGCACGCGGGCGGGTCGCGTGCACAAATCCCAATGTCCGCTACGGTGGCCCGAGGTGGTCGGCGGACTGCCACCGGCTCGACCCAGTACGACCGAAGAGGTGACGACGATGGCACTGCTGACGGCAGACGACGTCCTGAACAAGAAGTTCCAGGCGACGAAGTTCCGCGAGGGGTACGACCAGGACGAGGTCGACGACTTCCTCGACGAGGTCGTGAACACCCTCCGGGAGACCCAGAGCGAGAACGAGGACCTCAAGGCGAAGCTCGCCGCGGCGGAGCGCCGCATCGCCGAGCTCAGCCGCCAGGGCGCGCAGGCGCCTGCGGCCCCGAAGCCCGAGGAGAAGCCCGCCCCGGCCCCCGTCGCCGCCGCCCCGGCCCCGGCACCCGCCCCGGTGGCCACCGCGCCGGTCGCGCCGCAGCGGCAGAGCGAGCCCGAGTCCGCCACCGGCATGCTCGCCCTGGCCCAGAAGCTGCACGACGACTACGTCCGCAGCGGCCAGGAGGAGGGCGAGCGCATCGTCAACGAGGCGAAGGGCCAGGCCCAGCGCATCGTGCGCGAGGCCGAGGAGACCTCCGCCCGCACGCTCAGCGAGCTGGAGCAGGAGCGCTCGGTGCTCGAGCGCAAGATCGACGAGCTCCGGGTGTTCGAGCGCGACTACCGCACGCGCCTCAAGAGCTACCTCGAGAACCTGCTCGGCGACCTCGACAACCGGGCCAGCGCGCTGCCGCAGCGCGGTGCCCAGGGCGCGACGCCGTCGGCCGACCGCCTCTGACACCGGCGCCGCCGGGCGCCTGCCGACCCGGCCGGCAGCCGGACGCCTCGTCACCCACGACACACCACGCCCGCCCCGTCGGGCGTGGTGTGTTGTGCGTCCAGGGCGGGGCGCATAGTCTCTGCGGACTCATCTGAGGAAAGAGGACCCCCGTGGCCATCAACGACTCGCTCAGCGCGCACGCCCCTCGCACGCTCCCCGACCTGACGGACGCGGCCACCCGGTTCCCCGTCCGGGCCGGTGAGGACCCCTGGACCGAGCAGGAGGTGCAGGAGATCGCCACCGAGCTCGTCGCCGAGATCGACCGCCTGACCGCGGAGCTCGCGGCGGCCGACGAGGAGCTGTCGAACCTCCTGCGCAACTCCGGCGACGGCGCGGGCGACGACCAGGCCGACTCCGGCTCCAGCGCTCTCGAGCGCGAGCACGAGCTCACGCTGGTCAACAACACCCGCGACATGCTCGAGCAGACCACCCGCGCGCTCGCCCGCATCGACGCCGGCACGTTCGGCCGCTGCGACTCGTGCGGCGAGGCGATCGGCAAGGCCCGCGTGCAGGCGTTCCCGCGGGCGACGCTCTGCGTGGCCTGCAAGCAGCGCGAGGAGCGCCGCTGACGCCGACCGCGACGTCCACGACGGCCCCCGGGTGATCCCGGGGGCCGTCGTGCGTCCGGGCGTCGGCCGGGTGGCGCCCGGCGCGTCGTCCCGGTGCGGCCGGGGACGTCCGCGGGCGTGCGGGGCCGCCGCCGTGCCGCGGCACGCCCGTAGACTCTGCGGCGATGTCGCGAACCCCCGGGCCCGAGCCCGTCCCCGCCACCCCGCAGCCCGGCGCCGCCGAGAGCGCAGCCGCTCCCGTCCGCCCGGAGGCCGGCCCGCAGCCCGCCACGGCGCGGGACGGCGCCGCCCCGGTGCCCGGCGGCGGACCGCGTCGCCGGTTCGTGACCGGCCTGGTCGTGCTGGCGGTCGCCACGCTCGCCCTCGACCAGGCGACGAAGGCGTGGGCGCTCGCGACGCTGGAGGAGGGCGTCCGGCGCCCGCTGCTGGGCGACCTGCTCGGGCTGCAGCTGCTGTTCAACCCCGGTGCCGCGCTCGGCATCGCCACCGGCACGACCTGGCTGCTGACCGTGGTCGCGATCACCGTCGTGGTGGTGATCGTGCGGGTGTCGCGCCGCCTGGGGTCCCGCGGCTGGACCGTCGCGCTGGGGCTCCTGCTCGGCGGGGCGCTCGGCAACCTGGTCGACCGGATGATCCGCGAGCCGGGCGTCGCGCGCGGGCACGTCGTGGACTTCATCGCGTACGCGGACTGGTTCGTGGGCAACGTCGCCGACATCGCGATCGTCGTCGCGGCGGGCATGCTGATGCTGCTGTCGCTGCTCGGCATCCGGCTCGACGGCTCCCGTGAGGGCCGTGGCGAGGACGACGGGCGGCAGGACGGCGCGGCGGAGGGCGACGGCGGCGCGGCGGGCGACGGCGTGGGCGGTGCGTCCGCCGACGTCCCGGGCGGGGCGCGCGCCGATGGCTGAGGTCCGGACCCTGCCGGTCCCGGACGCGCTGGCGGGGGAGCGGGTCGACGCCGCGCTGTCGCGGATGCTCGGGCTGTCGCGGACCCGCGCGGCGGAGCTCGCCGAGGGCGGGTACGTGCGGGTCGACGGGCTGGCCGTGGGCAAGTCCGCCCGCCTGCCCGCGGACGGCTGGCTCGAGGTCGAGGTCCCGGCGCCCGAGGCGAGCCGGACGGTGGACTCCGAGCAGGACGTCCCGGCCCTCGGCATCGCGTACGACGACGCGGACCTCGTGGTGGTGGACAAGCCCGTGGGCGTCGCCGCCCACCCGTCGCCGGGCTGGACCGGCCCGACCGTCGTCGGCGTGCTCGCCGCGCGCGGCTACCACGTCTCGACCTCGGGCGCGGCGGAGCGGCAGGGTGTCGTGCACCGCCTGGACGTCGGGACGTCAGGCCTGATGGTCGTCGCGAAGAGCGAGCACGCGTACACGGTGCTCAAGCGGGCGTTCAAGGAGCGCACCGTCGAGAAGGTCTACCACGCGCTCGCGCAGGGCCACCCCGAGCCGACCACCGGGACGATCGACGCCCCGATCGGCCGGCACCCGGGGCAGGACTGGAAGTTCGCGGTCACCGCGGACGGCAAGCCGTCGGTCACGCACTACGAGGTGCTGGAGATGCTCCCGGCCGCGTCGCTCGCGGAGGTGCACCTCGAGACGGGCCGGACGCACCAGATCCGCGTGCACTTCGCGGCCCTGCGGCACCCGCTGGTGGGCGACCTGACGTACGGCGCGGACCCCGTGCTCGCCGAGCGGGTCGGGCTCACGCGGCAGTGGCTGCACGCGGTGCGGCTCGGCTTCGCGCACCCCGCGGACGGGCGCTGGCTGGAGGTGACCAGCGGCTACCCGGCGGACCTGGAGCACGCGCTGGAGACGCTGCGCGACGGCTACCGCTGACGCCTCCCGCGCGGTCGCCGGGGTCGGCGGCGGGGCACGCCGGGTCTGTCGGACGGTCGACCTAGGATGGCGGGCATGGCATCAGGTGGCAGCAACGGTTCCGACTTCGTCCACCTGCACGTGCACTCCGAGTACTCGATGCTCGACGGCGCGGCCCGGGTCGGCGAGATGCTCGCGGAGGCCCAGCGCCTCGGCCAGTCGGCCATGGCGATCACCGACCACGGCTACCTGTTCGGCGCCTTCGACTTCTACTCGCAGGCCAAGAAGCTCGGGGTCAAGCCGATCATCGGGGTCGAGGCGTACGTCACGCCGGGCACCAGCCGGTTCGACCAGACGCGCGTGCGCTGGGGCGAGGCGCACCAGGCGGCCGACGACGTCTCCGCCCGCGGCGCCTACACGCACCTCACGCTGCTGTCCCAGAGCACCGAGGGCATGCACAACCTGTTCCGGATGGGCTCGCTGGCCTCGCTCGAGGGGCAGATGGGCAAGTGGCCGCGCATGGACCGCGAGCTGCTGCAGACGTACAGCACCGGGCTGATCGCGACGTCGGGGTGCCCGTCGGGCGAGATCCAGACGCGGCTGCGGCTGGGGCACGACGCCGAGGCGCTGCGCGCGGCCGGGGAGCTGCAGGACATCTTCGGCAAGGAGAACTTCTTCGTCGAGCTGATGGACCACGGGCTCGAGATCGAGCGCCGGACCATCAAGGGCCTGCTGAGCATCGCCGAGCAGATCGGCGCGCCGGTCGTCGCCACGAACGACCTGCACTACACCCGCAAGGAGGACGCGCACGCGCACGAGGTGCTGCTGGCCGTCCAGTCCGGGTCCACGCTCGACGAGCCGACGTACGACCAGGGCGGCTCGCGCTTCGCGTTCAGCGGCGACGGCTACTACGTCAAGTCCGCGCAGGAGATGCGCCAGACCTGGTCGGAGCTGCCGGAGGCGTGCGACAACACGCTGCTCATCGCGGAGCGGTGCGAGGTCGAGTTCCCCACGGGCGCCAACTACATGCCGCGCTTCCCCGTCCCGGAGGGCGAGGACGAGAACTCGTGGTTCATCAAGGAGGTCGAGCGCGGGCTGCACCGGCGGTACCCCGGCGGCATCCCGGACGACGTGCGCGCCCAGGCGCGGTACGAGACCGACGTCATCGTCCAGCTCGGCTTCTCCGGCTACTTCCTCGTCGTCGCCGACTTCATCGCGTGGGCCCGCGAGCAGGGCATCCGCGTCGGGCCGGGTCGTGGCTCCGCGGCCGGGTCGATGGCCTCGTACGCGATGGGCATCACCGAGCTCGACCCGCTGCGGCACGGGCTGATCTTCGAGCGGTTCCTCAACCCCGAGCGCGTCTCCTGGCCCGACGTCGACGTCGACTTCGACGAGCGCCGGCGCGGCGAGGTCATCCGCTACGTCACCGAGAAGTACGGCGACGACCGGGTCGCGCAGATCGTCACGTACGGCACCATCAAGGCGAAGCAGGCCCTCAAGGACTCCTCGCGCGTGCTGGGCTTCCCGTTCGCGATGGGGGAGAAGCTCACCAAGGCGATGCCGCCCGCCGTCATGGGCAAGGACATCCCGCTGTCCGGCATGTACGACCCGGAGCACCCGCGCTACGCCGAGGCCGAGGAGTTCCGGCAGGTCGTCGCCGCCGACCCCGAGGCGCAGCGCGTCCTGGAGACCGCGCGCGGCCTGGAGAACCTCAAGCGCCAGTGGGGCGTGCACGCCGCCGGCGTCATCATGTCCAGCGAGCCGCTGATCGACATCATCCCGATCATGAAGCGGCCGCAGGACGGCGCGGTCATCACGCAGTTCGACTACCCGACGTCCGAGGGCCTCGGCCTCATCAAGATGGACTTCCTCGGGCTGCGGAACCTCACGATCCTCGACGACGCGCTGCGCAACATCGTGATGAACGACAAGCCGGCCATCGAGCTCGAGGAGATCCCCCTCGACGACAAGCCGACGTACGAGCTGCTGGCGCGCGGCGACACCCTGGGCGTGTTCCAGCTCGACGGCGGCCCGATGCGGGCGCTGCTGCGGCAGATGCGCCCCGACAACTTCGAGGACATCTCCGCCGTCATCGCCCTGTACCGGCCCGGGCCGATGGGCATGAACTCGCACACGAACTACGCGCTGCGCAAGAACGGCCTCCAGCCGATCACGCCCATCCACCCGGAGCTCGAGGAGCCCCTGGCGGAGGTCCTCGACGGCACGTACGGCCTCATCGTGTACCAGGAGCAGGTGCAGAAGGCCGCGCAGGTGCTCGCGGGCTACTCGCTCGGCCAGGCCGACCTGCTGCGCCGCGCGATGGGCAAGAAGAAGAAGGAGATCCTCGACAAGGAGTTCGTGCCGTTCGAGGCGGGCATGAAGGAGCGCGGCTACTCCAAGCCGGCGATCCAGGCGGTCTGGGACACGCTGGTCCCGTTCGCGGGCTACGCGTTCAACAAGGCGCACTCCGCCGGGTACGGGGTCGTCTCGTACTGGACGGCGTACCTCAAGGCGAACTACCCGACCGAGTACATGGCGGGCCTGCTCACGTCGGTGGGCGACGACAAGGACAAGTCCGCCCTGTACCTCGGCGAGTGCCGGCGCATGGGCATCACCGTCCTGCCGCCCGACGTGAACTCGTCCTCCGCCCTGTTCACGGCCGTCGGGCCCGACATCCGGTTCGGCCTGACCGCCGTCCGCAACGTCGGCGCCAACGTCGTCGAGGCGATCGTGCGGACGCGCGAGGAGAAGGGCGAGTTCACCTCGTTCACCGACTTCCTCGACAAGGTCCCGGCCGTGGTGTGCAACAAGCGGACCATCGAGTCGCTCATCAAGGCCGGCGCGTTCGACTCGCTCGGCCACGCCCGCCGGGCGCTGCTGCTCGTGCACGAGCAGGCCGTGGAGTCCGTGATCGGCGTCAAGCGGCGCGAGGCCGAGGGGCAGTTCGACCTGTTCGCGGACCTCGGGGGCGACGACGGACCCGGGTTCTCCGTGCAGGTGCCCGACGTGCCGGACTGGGACAAGAAGCAGCGGCTGCAGTTCGAGCGGGAGATGCTCGGCCTGTACGTCTCCGACCACCCGCTGTCCGGGCTGGAGCACGTGCTGTCCGCCGCCGCGGACGTGTCGATCGCGACGCTCAACGCCGACGAGGCGCGGCCCGACGGGTCCACCGTCGTCGTCGCGGGGCTCGTGACGTCCCTGCAGCGCAAGATGTCCAAGCAGGGCAACCCGTGGGCCGCCGTCACGCTGGAGGACATGGAGGGCTCGGTCGAGATCATGTTCTTCGGCGAGACCTACCTCGCCTACTCGACCGTGCTGGCCGAGGACGCCGTCATCGTGGTGCGCGGCCGGGTGCGGCGCCGGGACGACGCCATGCAGCTGCAGGCCATGGAGGTGTCGCTGCCGGACCTGTCCGCCGTCGCCGACGCGCCCGTCGTGGTGCGGATGTCCGAGGCCCGGTGTACGCCGCCCGTCCTCGAGCGGCTGCTGGAGGTGCTCCGCACCCACCCCGGGATGTCGGAGATCCACTTCCGCGTCGCGCAGGTCCGCGGGGGCACTGCGCTCGTGATGCCGAACGGCGGCTGGCGGGTGGAGCGCTCGCCCGCGCTGTACGGCGACCTGAAGGCGCTGCTCGGCCCGGGCTGCCTCGAGTCGGCGACGACCCCGGTCGGCGTCTAGGGCCCGCGCCGGGCCGTCCGGCCCGGCGCGCCCCGCGGACGGGCGCGTCCACAGTGCCGCCGCCGCCCGCCGGGGTCGTCAGCTCGCGCTGAGGTCGTCAGGCCGACGTGACGACCTCAGCCGGACGTGACGACCTCGCGCGCCGCTGCGTCCGCAGCGTCCCGCGAGTTCGGCAGGTGCGGTGCGAGTTCGGCACTTCCGACTGCCGAACTCGACCGGGAGTGCCGAACTCGCCGGGAGTCCCGAGCTCGCGGGGTGCTGTCGGGGCGCGTCAGGCGACGGTGGCGCGGTGCGGGCCCGCCGGGGTGGCGACCTCGACGACATCCCCGCGGTGCAGCTGGCGGCCGCGGCGCGACTCCGGCTCACCGTTGACGGTCACCTCGCCGTCGTCGAGGAGCGCCCGCGCGTCCGCGCCCGAGTCGGCCAGGCCGGCGAGCTTGAGGAACTGCCCGAGTCGGATGACGTCGTCGGAGATCGGCACGGTGGTCACCGGACCATCCTGCCAGCGCGCGGCACCGTCCCGCCCGGCCCGAGCCGGCTGACCCGGCGCGCGCCGGGCGGGAGCCACCCGACCGCCGTCCGCCCGCGTCCACCTGCCTGTGCCGGTCCCGCCCGCGCCCGGCGCGGTCCGGCCGACGGGAACCGTGCCAGCCTGCCGGAGCCGGAAGGCGCGGGGCCCACACGTCGGCGACGTGCGCCTCGGCGGCGGTCTCCGGCCGCGCGCAGGCGTCCGTGCCGGTGGGACACGCCGGCGATCGCGCGTCGGCGATCGCGCGTCGGCGACTGCGCCCCGGCGGCCGCGTGTCGGCGGCCGCGCGCCGGCGACCGCGCCCCGGCGGCGGGTTCCGGCCGCGCGCAGGCGTCCGCGCCGGTGGACGGCCCCGGCGCACGTTCCGGGGCGCCCCTAGAATCGGGAGGGTGATCTCCCGCATCGACCTGCGCGGTCGCGCCCTGTCCCGCCGCGAGCTGCTCGAGACCCTGCCGCGTCCCGAGCTCGACGTGGAGTCCGCCACGGCGGCCGTCGAGCCGGTGATCGCCGACGTCCGGGCGCGCGGTGCCGCAGCCCTGCGTGATCTGGCGGAGCGCTTCGACGGCGTCCGCCCCGCGCACCTGCGGGTGCCCACCGAGGTGATCGCGGCCGCGGTCGACGTGCTGGACCCGCAGGTGCGGGCGGCGCTCGACGAGACGATCCGCCGGGTCCGCGCGGTGCACGCCCGGCAGCGTCCGGCCGACCACACCGTGCAGGTCGCCCCGGGCGCGCAGGTGCGTCAGCGGTGGATCCCGGTGAGGCGTGTCGGCCTGTACGTGCCGGGCGGGCTCGCGGTCTACCCGTCCTCCGTGATCATGAACGTGGTGGCCGCGCAGGAGGCCGGCGTCGGTTCGCTGGCCGTCGCGTCGCCCCCGCAGCGGGACGAGGACGGGCTGCCGGACCCGGTCGTGCTCGCGACGTGCGCGCTGCTGGGGGTCGACGAGGTGTACGCGGTCGGGGGTGCCCAGGCCATCGCGATGCTGGCGTACGGCGCGGCCGGTTCCGAGCCCGTGGACGGTGACACGCTCTGCGAGCCCGTCGACGTGATCACCGGCCCGGGCAACGTGTACGTCGCGGCGGCGAAGCGGCTCGTCCGCGGCGTCGTCGGGATCGACGCGGAGGCGGGCCCCACGGAGATCGCGGTCCTGGCGGACGGCACCGCGAACGCCGACCACGTGGCCGCCGATCTGGTCTCGCAGGCGGAGCACGACCCGCTGGCGGCGTCCGTCCTGGTCACGCCGTCCGTCGAGCTCGCGGGCGCCGTCGAGGCGAAGCTGGTGGACAGGGTCCAGGCCACCCGGCACGCCGCGCGCGTGGCCCAGGCGCTGTCCGGCCCGCAGTCGGCGATCGTCCTGGTGGACGACGTCGAGGCCGGCCTCGAGGTCGTCAACGCGTACGGCGCGGAGCACCTCGAGATCCAGACGGTCGACGCCGCGGCCGTCGCGGAGCGTGTGACCAGTGCGGGTGCGATCTTCGTCGGCGCGTACTCCCCGGTGTCGCTGGGCGACTACATGGCGGGCTCCAACCACGTCCTGCCGACCGGTGGCTGCGCCCACTTCTCGTCCGGGCTCGGCGTGCACTCGTTCGTCCGGGCGGTGCAGGTGGTGGAGTACGACGCGGACGCGCTGCGGGAGGTCGCGGACCGGATCGTCGCGCTCGCCGACGCCGAGGGGCTGCCGGCGCACGGCGAGGCCGTCCGCGCCCGGTTCTGAGCCACGCGCCGTGTCGTTCCGGGCGGTCCTGCTCGACTACCGGGGAACGCTCGTGCCGGCACCGACGTACCCGGAGCTGGTGGCGCGCGGTCTCGCGCACGCCGGGCGGGCGGCCGGGTCCGCGGAGGTCGAGGCCGTGCTCCGCATGCTCCGCGCGGGTGACCGGTCGGCCGTCGGGGCGCCGGACGTCGATGCCGACCAGGATCGGCACCGGGCGGCGTACGAGCACTGGTTCGCGACCTCGGGGCTGGATGCGGAGCTGGCTGCCGCGCTCTACGCCGCTGAGTCCGACGTGGCCGCTGCTCCGTTCGCGCACGACGTCGGTGACACGCTCGGCGCGCTGACGGACGCGGGCGTCGCGATCGGCGTCGTCAGCGACATTCACGTCGACCTGCGCCCCGCGTTCGCGGCGCACGCGTCGCCCGGCGGCGGGTCGCTCGCGGACCTCGTGGACGTGTGGGCGCTCTCCTACGAGGTGGGCGCTGCGAAGCCGGACCCCAGGATCTTCGCGGCGGCGCTGGACGGTCTCGGCGTCCCGGCCTCCGACGTCCTGATGGTCGGCGACCGCGGGGCGTGGGACGGCGCTGCGGCGGAGCTCGGGATGACGGCCCTCGTGCTCCCGCCGTTGAGGTCGCCGGACCAGCTCCGGCTGCACCGGGTGCTCGACCTGGCGCTGTCGCGCTGAGACCCCTCGCTCCGACGGCGCGCACGGGACCGGCTCAGCGGGCGGGCGCGTCCGACCGCGGCTCGGGCCGCGAGACGACCCCGGCCGCCGGGCCCGGTCCCCGGCACCGATCCCCGGCACCAACTCCCGGCACCGCGCCGACGGGCGACGCGACCCCGACCCCCGGCGCGCCGGTGTCAGCCCACCCCGAGCACGAACGGCAGCACCGCCGCGGCGCCCGCCTGCCGGAGCAGCCGTGCGGCGACGGTCAGCGTCCACCCCGAGTCGGTGCGGTCGTCGACGAGCAGCACGTTCCGGCCGGGGAGCCCCGCGGCCGCGGCCGGTCCGAGGTCGAGCTCGAGGCGCCGGGCGACCGCGGCGAGCCGGTGCGCGGAGTTGACGTCGTGCCGGCTCGGCGGGATGTCGGGCCGGGGCGCGACGGCACCGACGAGCGGTACGCCGAGGTGCCGGGCGACGCCGCTCGCCAGGTGCTCGACGAGGGCGGGCCGCGTCGAGGAGCGCACCACCACGACGCCCTCGGGCCGGTGCTCGGGCTGCCACGCGTCGAGGGTGGCGAGCACCGGGTCGCGTAGCGCGGCCGGGAGGCCGGCCTCCGGGTCCGCCTCGCCGCCGAACAGGTCACGCAGCAGCCCGCCCCAGCCGACGGAGTCGAGGCGGGCGACGGCGCGCCCCGGCTCGGCGTTCTCCTCGGCCGGGATGCGCCCGCGCAGGTCGAGTCCCAGGGTCGCCATCCCGGTGGGCCACTGCCGGCGCGGGTCGACCGCGACGCCGGCCGACGTGAGGAGCGCCTGGGCGCCGGCGACGTGCGCGGCGTCCGGGGACACGCCCACCGTGCTGCCCGTGCAGCGGTCGCAGCGTCCGCACCGCCACTGCTCGCCGCGCGGGCCCGCGAGCTCGGGGTCGTCGAGCGCCCGCCGCAGGTGGGCCATCCGGCAGCCGTCTGTGGTGACGTAGTCGACCATGAGCTGCTGCTCGGCCCGACGGGTGGCGGTGACGCGCTCGTACCGCTCCGCGTCGTACGACCACGGCTCGCCGGTCGCCTCCCAGCCGCCCCGCACGCGCCGGACCGCACCGTCGACGTCGAGCACCTTGAGCATCTGCTCCAGGCGTGACCGGCGCAGCGAGACGTGCGTCTCGAGCGCCGCGGTGGACAGCACGCCGCCCTCGCGCAGGGCTCGCAGCGCGGCCCGCACGTCGTCCTCCGGCGGGAACGCGGTCGACGCGAACCACTCCCAGATCGCGCGGTCCTCCCGGCCGGGCAGCAGCACCGCGGTCGCTCGCCCGCCGACGGCCTCGGCCGCGCGTCCGGCGCGGCCGACCTGCTGGTAGTACGCGATGGGGGAGGACGGCGCCCCGACGTGCACGACGAACCCGAGGTCGGGCTTGTCGAAGCCCATGCCGAGGGCGGAGGTGGCGACCAGGGCCTTGACCCGGTTCGCGAGCAGGTCCGCCTCGGCGACCTCGCGCTCCGCCGGGTCGGTCTGGCCGGTGTACGCCCGCACGTCGAGGCCGGCCGACCGCAGGTGCTCGGTCACCTGCTGGGCGGCGGCGACCGTCAGGCAGTAGACGATGCCGGAGCCCTCGAGGGCGGGCAGGTTCTGCGCGAGCCAGGCCAGCTGCCCGGCCGTGTCGGGGAGCCGCACCACGGACAGGTCGAGGCTGGAGCGGTCGAGTGCCCCGCGCAGCACGAGGACGTCGTCGCGGACCGCGGTGCCGAGCTGCTCGGCGACGTCGGCGGTGACGCGGGCGTTCGCCGTGGCGGTGGTCGCCAGCACCGGGATGCCGTCGGGCAGCTCGGCGAGCAGCGTGCGGATGCGCCGGTAGTCGGGCCGGAAGTCGTGCCCCCAGTCGGAGATGCAGTGCGCCTCGTCCACGACCACCAGGCCCGCGTCGGCGGCGAGCCGCGGCAGCACCTCGTCCCGGAACTGCGGGTGGGTCAGCCGCTCGGGGGAGACCAGCAGCACGTCGACGTCGCCCGCGGCGATCTGCGCGTGCACGTCGTCCCACTCGGTGACGTTCGCCGAGTTGAGCGTCGCCGCGCGGACGCCGGCCCGCTGCGCGGAGGCGACCTGGTTGCGCATGAGCGCGAGCAGCGGCGAGACGAGCACCGTCGGGCCGGCCCCGCGGGCGCGCAGCAGGGCGGTCGCCACGAAGTACACCGCCGACTTGCCCCACCCGGTGCGCTGGACGACGAGCGCGCGGCGGTGGTCGCTCACGAGCGCGTCCACGGCGCGCCACTGGTCGTCGCGCAGACGCGCGTCGTCGCGCCCGACGAGGCGACGCAGCACGGCCTCCGCCTCCTCGCGCAGGCCGGCGTGCGTCGTGGTGCCGCCGGCGTCGGCGATCTCGTCGGAGGTCGGTGCGGTCGCGCCCGGGATCTGCTGCGTCATCGCCCCGACACTAGCCACGACCGCCGACACCGGCCGACCGGCAGGCGTCGCCCTGTGGACGACCGCCGGTACCCGCCCGCACCGCGGATACGATCACCCGGTGACCGCACCCGACCCCGCCCCGCAGGCCACGCGGCCCGTGCTGCCGGTGCGTCCCGAGCTCGCCGGCGAGGTGCCGTACGGCGCCCCGCAGCTCGACGTGCCGGTGCTGCTGAACGTGAACGAGAACCCCTACGCCCCGTCGCCGGAGGTGGTGGCCGACATCGCCGCCGCGGTCGCGGAGGCCGCCACGGGGCTGAACCGCTACCCGGACCGCGAGTTCCTCGCGCTGCGCGCCGACCTGGCGGACTACCTGGCGGTGGAGTCGGGCGTCCGGCTCGAGCCCGAGCAGGTCTGGGCGGCCAACGGGTCCAACGAGGCGATGCTCCACCTGCTGCAGGCCTTCGGCGGCCCGGGGCGCACGGCCGTGTCGTTCGCGCCCACGTACTCGATGTACCCGGAGTACGCCCGCGACACCCACACCCGCTGGGTGGCCGGCCGGCGCACGGAGCAGTTCGACGTCGACCCGGCCGAGGCGCGCGCGCTCATCGCCCGCGAGGCGCCCTCGGTCGTCCTGCTCACCAGCCCGAACAACCCGACCGGGACGGCGCTCGACCTCGCGACCGTCCGCGAGGTGCTCGACGCCGCGGCCGAGGTGCCGGGCGGGTGCGTCGTCGTCGTCGACGAGGCGTACGCGGAGTTCCGCCGGGAGGGAGTCGACTCGGCGCTGACCCTGCTGGCCGAGCACCCCCACCTGGCGGTGAGCCGCACCATGTCCAAGGCGTTCGGCCTGGCCGGCGCCCGCGTCGGCTACCTCGCGGCGTCGCGGCAGCTCGTCGACGCGCTGCGGGTCGTGCGGCTGCCGTACCACCTGTCCGCGGTCACGCAGGCGACGGCCCGCGCGGCCCTGCGGCACGCCCCGGCGCTCATGGCGCAGGTCGGGTCCCTGCGGGCGGAGCGCGACGCCCTCGTGGTCACCCTGCGCGGCCGGGGGCTCCGGGTGGCGGAGTCCGACGCGAACTTCGTGCTGTTCCAGGTGCACGGGGACCGCCACGAGATCTGGCAGGGTCTGCTGGACCGGGGCGTGCTGATCCGCGAGGTCGGCCCCGAAGGATGGCTGCGGGTGTCGGTCGGCACCCCGGACGAGACCGCGGCGTTCACCGCCGCGCTGTGGGAGGTGCTGGGGACGTGACCACGACGACCGGCGGGCGCAGGGCCCGGATCGAGCGCACGACGAGCGAGTCGAGCGTCGTGGTGGAGGTGGACCTCGACGGATCGGGGCGCACGGACATCAGCACGACCGTGCCGTTCTACGACCACATGCTCACGGCGCTCGGCAAGCACTCCCTCATCGACCTGACGGTCCGTGCGACCGGGGACACCGAGATCGACGCGCACCACACCGTCGAGGACGTCGCGATCTGCCTGGGCGAGGCGCTGCGCGAGGCGCTGGGCGACAAGCGCGGCATCGCACGCTTCGGCGACGCGACGGTGCCGCTGGACGAGGCGCTGGCGCAGGCGGTCGTCGACGTGTCCGGACGCCCGTACCTGGTCCACTCGGGGGAGCCGGAGGGTCAGGAGTACCACCTGATCGGCGGCCACTTCACGGGGTCGCTGACCCGGCACGTCCTGGAGTCGATCGCCCACCACGCCGCGTTCGGCATGCACGTGCGCGTGCTCGCCGGCCGCGACCCGCACCACATCGTGGAGGCGCAGTTCAAGGCGCTCGCCCGCGCGCTGCGGGCGGCCGTCGCCCTGGACCCGCGCGTCGACGGCGTGCCGAGCACGAAGGGCGCGCTGTGAGCGACGCGCCCCGGGACGGCTCGCCCGACGACCTGCCCGACGTCCCGGAGGACCTCGGCTTCGAGATCCCCGACGACCTCTCCGGCCTGGACGATGCGGCGACGGAGCCCGACGAGCCCGTCGTCGCGGTGGTCGTGACGCAGGTCGACGGCGCCCGGCCCCTGGCGGCGGCGTGCTCGCTCGCCGGGGTCGACGTGGACGCCGTGCCGTCCCCGGTGGGCGCGCTGGCCGTCCTGCGCGACACCGCCGACGCCGCGGGGACCGCCGCCGCGGCGGAGGCGATCTCGCGGATGCTGCGCGGCTCGCCCGTCGTGCTGCTGGACCGGCGAGCCGGCCGGATCGCCGCGAGCCGGTGGGTCGGGGGCACGCGCGAGGACGACCTGCCGCCCGGGCTGGTGCTGTCGGGCGCCCCGGCGGTGCTCGAGGACGTGCTCGTCGGCGGGACGCCGGTGGCCGAGCTCGACGGCGTGGAGACCAGCGTCGGGATGTCGCGGTGGGCCGCGATGCGCGCGCTGTCGGGAGGCCGGCGCCGCAAGGGCTGACCGGCGGTGCGCCGCACCGCACCCCGCTGCCCTGCCGGGCCCGACCCGGCCTGGCCTGGTCCCGTCCGGCCCGACCCGGCCTGGCCTGATCCGGCGTGACCCGGTCCGCGCACCGGACGCCGAGAGGCCGGGCACGCGGCGCCGGGTAGCCTGGACCGGTGCCCAGCCAGCCTCGCGTCGTCGTCCTGGACTACGGATTCGGGAACGTCCGCTCGGCCGTGCGCGCCCTGGAGCGGGTCGGCGCCGAGGTCGAGCTGACGTCGGACGCGCAGCACGCCGCAGAGGCCGACGGGCTCGTCGTCCCGGGTGTCGGCGCCTTCGCCGCGGTCATGGCGGGTCTGCGCGACGTGCGGGGCGACCAGATCGTCGACCGCCGGCTCGCGGGCGGCCGGCCGGTCCTGGGCATCTGCGTCGGCATGCAGGTGATGTTCGACCGCGGCGAGGAGCACGGCGTCCGCACCGACGGCCTCGGCGAGTGGCCGGGCGTCGTCGACCGGCTCGAGGCCGACGTCGTCCCGCACATGGGCTGGTCGACGGTCGACGCCCCCGACGGCACGCGGCTGTTCGCGGGCGTCGAGCAGGAGCGCTTCTACTTCGTGCACTCGTACGCCGCCCGCAGCTTCCCGCTGACGGGCAGCGCCGACCCCGAGCGCATGGCGCCGCCGCTGGTGACGTGGTCCGAGCACGGCGGCCCGTTCGTCGCCGCCGTGGAGAACGGGCCGCTGGCGGCGACGCAGTTCCACCCGGAGAAGTCGGGCGACGCCGGGGCGCAGCTGCTCGAGAACTGGGTCGGCTCGCTGACCTGAACCGACCCGCCCGACCCGGCCGGCCCACCCCGGCCGCCCCCCACGAACCCCGTCCCGCCGCCGGCCGCCGGCCGCCGCCGGGCGCACCCCCCGACCGAGGAGTCCCATGTCCGACCGTCTTCAGCTCCTGCCCGCCGTCGACGTCGCCGACGGCCAGGCCGTCCGCCTGGTCCAGGGCGAGGCGGGGTCGGAGACGTCCTACGGCGACCCGCTGGCCGCCGCGCTCGACTGGCACGCCGGCGGTGCCGAGTGGATCCACCTCGTGGACCTCGACGCGGCGTTCGGCCGGGGTTCGAACGCCGAGCTGCTCGCCGACGTGACGCAGGTGCTGTCCGGCAAGGGCGTCAAGGTCGAGCTGTCGGGGGGCATCCGCGACGACGCGTCGCTCGAGCGGGCTCTCGGGACGGGGGCGACCCGGGTGAACCTGGGCACCGCCGCGCTGGAGGACCCGGACTGGACGGCCGACGCGATCGCCCGGCACGGCGCCGCGATCGCGGTCGGGCTGGACGTGCGGGGCACGACGCTCGCCGCGCGCGGCTGGACCCGCGAGGGCGGCGACCTGTGGGAGGTGCTCGCGCGCCTCGACGCCGTCGGGTGCGCGCGCTACGTCGTCACGGACGTCACGAAGGACGGCACGCTCCGCGGCCCGAACGTCGACCTGCTGCGGGAGGTCTGCTCGCGCACGGACGCGCCGGTGGTGGCGTCCGGCGGGATCTCGTCGCTGGACGACCTGCGCGTGCTCCGGGCCCTGGTGGCGGACGGCGTCGAGGGCGCGATCGTCGGCAAGGCCCTGTACGCGGGCGCGTTCACGCTGCCCGAGGCGCTGGACGTCGCCGGGCGGCCGTGACCGGCCGGGAGCTGCCGCCGACCTCGCCGTTCGCCGGCGACGACGGCAGCGCCGACCCGGCCGTCGCCGCGGCGCTCGCGGACCTCGGGGCGGGCGGGACGGTGGCCGGGGTGGTCGCGGCGCTCGCCGGGACGCGCGTGCTGGTCCCGGTGCTCGCGGAGCTCGACTCCGCGGGGACGGTCGAGGTCGGCGGCCACGCCCACACGGTGGAGAAGGAGGCGTCGGCCGGGATCGTGGCGCTGCGGGCGCCGGACGGCAGGACGGCGTTGCCCGTGTTCTCCTCCGTCGCGACGATGACGGCGTGGCGGGCCGACGCGCGGCCCGTGCCGACCGAGGTCGCCCGCGCGGCCCTGTCCGCCGTGCAGGAGGGCTGGGAGCTGCTCGTCCTCGACCCCGGTGGCCCCGTGACGGCGCTGCTGCCGCGCCCGGCCGTGTGGGCGCTCGCGCAGCAGCAGCCGTGGCGCCCGGCGGTGACCGGCACCGGCGCCGGCGCGGCGGTCGACCCCGAGGTGGCGGCGGCCGTGCGCGGGGCGGTGCTCGCCGCGGTGGGGCCGTCCTCCGGCGGCGAGCCGGGGCCCGGACCCCGCGGCCGGTGGTTCCGCCGCGCGGCACCGGCGGGGCACCCCGGCGTGCCGGTGCGCGACGTCGCGGCGCTGCCGGGCGGCCGTGCCGAGGTCGCCGTGGAGCTGACGCTCGTGCCGGGGCTGGACCGCGTCGCCGTCGACGCGGTGGTGCGCCGCGTGGGGGAGGCCCTGGGCGCCGACGAGACCGTCACGCAGCGCGTGGACTCCGTCGAGGTGCGGCTGCGCTGACGTCGGTGCCCCGGTGCCGCTGTGCCCCGGTGCGCCCGCTCAGCGCCGGCGGCGCAGCCGTCCCACCGCGAGCACGAACGACAGCGCCACCACGGACACCGCGCCGACCACCTGCCCGCCGAGGACGACCCGGTTGACGTCGACGGCGGGCCGCCAGCGCACCCCGGTGCTGTCGACGACGTAGACGCCCAGCGGCTTGATCCGCGTCGCGAAGCCGGACCCCTCCGCGTCGCCGCCGCCCCGGCCCGACGGGGCCCGCCCGCCGCCCGTGCCCGGGCCCTCCGGGTCGCGCCGCTCGTCCTCGTCCTGCCCCGCCCCGGGCGCGGGGCGGGGCCACCGGCGGCTCCCCGGGCGCAGGCCGAGCCGGCCGTGCCCGCTCGCCGTGCCGGCACCGTGCGACCCGAGCACCTTCGCGACGGGGATCACCAGCGTGCCGTCGTGCTCGTACGCCTCCCCGAAGACGCGCTGCGCCGAGAACACGTCGCTCGCGGCGCGGGTGAGCTCCGGCAGGTCGTCGCGGCGGTCGTCGTGGGGCATGGGGTCCTCCCGGGTCGGTCCGAGGCCCCACCGTCGCACGTCGGGCGCCCGCCGCACCAGGGCCGGACGCCGCGGGCGCGTGCACCGGACGGCACCCCGCGCGCCGCGGTCGGCCCACCCCCCGGGCGGGTCAGCCGCAGGACGTGGTGGGGGTGAACGACGCCTCGTCGGCGAGCAGCTGCCGCAGCGTGCTGACGGGGACGACGAAGCTCTGACCGGTGGCGTTCTTGGCGTACACCACGCCGACGACCCGGCCCGAGGCGTCCAGGACGGCGGACCCGGAGCTGCCGGGCTCGACCTCGGCGTTCGTGACGAGGACCTGCCCGAGGTTCTCGTTCAGCGGGTCGGTCGTCGCCCCGATGACCTGGCCCGTGGTGACGGTCAGCGCGCCGCCCTGCGGGTACCCGACGACCGTGACCTCGTCGCCCGGGCCGGGGTCGGCCTCGGCGAGTCCCGGCGCCGACGGCAGCGGGTCCGCGGTGCGCACGACCGCGAGGTCGGCGAGCGCCGCGGTGGCCGACGCCGTGACGGCCACGTCGCGGCCGTCGTAGGTCGACAGCTGCAGGTCGGCGGAGTCGGCGACGACGTGGCGGTTGGTGATGAGCGTGGTCTCGTCGATCGCGAAGCCCGAGCCGGTCGACAGCGAGTCGCAGCCGACGTTCCGGATGCGCACCGCCATCCGCTGGGCGGAGTCGAAGCCGTCGGGGGACAGGTTGCCGGACGAGGTCGGCGTGGGCACGGGGGCGTCGGACGGCACGAGGTCCGTCGGCACCGCGCCGGGCTCGGCGGGCAGCACCCCGCACCCGGCCAGGAGGAGCAGGCCGAGCAGCGGGACCGCGGCGCGCGTCGTGGCGCGGGGACGCGGGCGCGGCGGCCGGACGGCGCCCGTCACCCGTCCGCCCCCGCCGCGAGCTGGCGCTGCAGCTCGGTGTTCGCGTCGGTCGCCGCGGCGCACACGCCCTGGACGTCGCCCTTGAACCGCTCGAGGTCCGCGGGGTCGTACGACTCGGCGTCCTCGAGGTAGGTGATGAGCTGGTTCTGCGCGTCGATGCAGGTCGACAGGGCGGACGCGACGTTCGCGGCGGCCTGCGAGATCCGGGCCTGGTAGTCGACGAGCTGGCGCTGCACCTCGCGGTCGTCGCCGACCTGCGCCTTCTCGTCCGCGAGCTGCACGATGCGCTCCTGCGCCGTCGCGAGCTGGTCGCTCACCGCGGCCAGCTCCCCGAGCGTGCCCTCGTGCTGCGCGCGCAGGGTGGCGAGCTCGGTGCCGACGTCCCGCCCCTGGTCCTCGACCCGCGCCGCGTAGTCCTGCCAGCTCACGACGCGCAGCCAGAGCACGGTGGCGAGCGCGGCGGCGGCGACCAGCAGCACCGCGAGCGTGGCCAGTCCCCAGCCGCGACGTCGCTGCCGGGCGGGGGGAGCGACGTGGGCGTGCTCGTCGTGGCGGTGCTCCGGTGCCGTCGCCGACGGGACGCCGGACGCGGCCTCGGGGGTCCTCGCCGGCCTGGCGGCTGCCGTCCCCGCGCGCAGGTCGACCGCGCGCGGGTCGGCCGTGCGGGCCACGGCGGGGGAGGGCGCGGCGCCGGGGGCTCCTGCGGCGGCGGAGGCCCGGGCGTCCGCGGGCTCGGGGTGCGGCCGTGGCGAGGGCCCGACCGGCGTCGGCGTGCCGATCGGGTCGCCCGGCCCGGTGGCAGACGTCACGGCACCACCATACGGGCGGGCCGTCGGGACGTGCCCGACGTCACTCCCGGGGGAGCCCGCGGAGGCGGAATCCTGTCGTCCGGCGGGGCTCCGGCGCGGGAGAATCCTCGCGTGTCCCTCGCCCCCTACGGTCGCCTGCTGCGCCTGCCCGGAGTCCTCCCGCTCGTCCTCGTCTCCTTCGTCGCGCGCATCCCGCACGCCATGACGGGCGTGGTGCTCACCCTGCACGTGGTGGGCCCGCTCGGGCAGGGGTACGGCCGTGCTGGCCTCGTCGCCGCCGCGATGACGGTCGGCGTGGCGATCGGGTCGCCGTGGCGCGGGCGGCGGGTGGACCGGCTGGGGCTGCGGCGCGCGCTCGTGCCGTCGGTCGTCGTGGAGTCGGCGGTGTGGCTCGTCGCGCCACGGCTCGGGTACGAGGCGCTGCTGGTCGCGGCGGTGGTCGCGGGCGCGTTCCTCGTCCCCGTGTTCTCCGTGGTGCGGCAGTCCCTGTCGGTGCTGGTGCCGCCGGAGCAGCAGCGCACCGCGTACGCGCTGGACTCGGTGGGCACCGAGCTGACGTTCATGCTCGCCCCGACCGTGGGCGTCCTCGTCGCCACGCAGGTGTCCACCTCCGTCGCCCTGACGGTGATCGGCGTGTCCACCGTCGGCGCCGGGCTGCTGCTCATGTGGTTCGACCCTCCGACCCGCTCGGCCGGCACCGCACCCGGCGCGCCCCCCGCCGGTCCGCGGCGACGCGTGCTGACGCCCGGCCTGCTGGTCGTGCTCGCCGCCGCCTCGACGGCGGCGCTGGTGCTCAACGGCACGGACGTGGGCATCGTCGCGGCGCTGCGCGGCTGGGGCCACGAGTCCGCCGTCGGCTGGATGATCGCGCTCTGGTGCGTGGGCTCCGTGGTGGGTGGCCTGGTGTACGGCGCGGGACGGCGTGAGCTGCACCCGCTGGTCCTCGTCGCGGCGCTCGGGGTGGCGACCCTGCCTGCCGCGTTCGCGCAGACGCAGGTGCAGCTCGCGGTCGCGGTGGTGGTCGCGGGCCTGCCGTGCGCCGCCGCGCTGTCGTCGATCAACGCGTCGCTGGTCCGCGCGGTGCCCGAGCACCGGCGCGGCGAGGTGATGGGCTGGAGCGGCACCGCCAACACGGTGGGCGCCGCGATGGGCGCACCGGTGGTCGGCGCGGTGATCGACGGGTTCGGGCCGTGGTCGGGCTTCGCCGCCGCGGGAGGTGCCGGCGTGCTGCTCGCGCTCGGCGGGCTCGCGGTGCTGACGGTCGCGCGCCGGCGCGCGGCGTCCGGACGCGCGGGTGCGGCGCGCCGCGCACCGGACGACGGCGCGGGGGAGGGCGACGCACCGCCCGCGGGGACCGACCCCGTGCCCGCGGCGTCCGACCCGGTGC